>CALGIA010000083.1 GCA_937916005.1 uncultured Rhodospirillaceae bacterium | reverse complement strand
CCAGATGATCGGGTTTCTTCCGTCGAGTGGAAAAGGAGGCGTCGCTGTATTCCCTATACTGGGCCTTGAGATATTTGCGTCCGATCCGGTCGGGGCGTTTTTCAAGAAAACTCCGTGCGCCTTCCCTGAACGGCTTTCCCGTCATCGCGTTGATCGGAAACGACGGCGCGTAATCCCACACAACCTCCTCCGCGGCTATGAAGTAAACCCGCTCCGCCCCAAGCGCACCCGGCGCCGACACGGTCAGAGACCACGCGAACAACAGCGGCAGGATAAAATAACGGCTCATTTGACTGTTCATTGAAGTCAGGCGGTCTCGTCGACCCAGTCGGCGATAGTGAAACGCGACTCCCGTTCGGGGATCTCGGGGTGGTGCAGGCGGAAGATTCTCGCCGCGGTATCGAAGGCCGAAACCTCGGAAATATCCCGCTCCTTCAGTTCGCGATACACGCGCGTCACCGCGATACGGCAGGCGCAATTTTTCCGGTCGTTACACATCGTCCCACTCTCCCCAATCATCCCGGTCATCGATATCCGGAGTGTCAGCTTAATGGAGTTAAGAACTGATCGCAACAACCAATTGCGAATGACTCGCATTATTTGTCGTGAATCCCATAGAGACCCGTTTATTAAAGCTGCGGCGTTCCCGGCGGCAGGCCCATGGCGACGCGGCCCTGGATGACCCCGACGATGTCCCGGTTGGTGCTGATATGCATGCCGCCCGCATGGGCGTCGCGCCAGAAGCGCTGCACCGGGCTGGCCGCGAACAGCCCACCGCCGCCACTGGCTTCGAACATGCGGTCGATGGCTCGGATGGCGAGCCGCTGGGCGAACCCCAGATTGCCCTTGTTGCGGGCGCGCTGATCCAGGGTCAGGGCATCGCCTGCCCGCATGGTCGCCATGATGTCGCGGCAATCCCGCGCCACCAAGAGCTGTGCCGCATCGATGCACGACGCCGCCTCCCCCACCCGAATCTGGATGGTCGGCAGCTCCGCCATGGGCACAGGCTGCGACAAAGCGGCCCCGCGGGTGACACGTTCACGGGTCCCACCGACGAATTCCCGGTACGCGCCCATGGCCATGCCGATGGTCGCCGCCGCGAGACAGACCGACACCCCGGAATAAAACGGAATGCGCCACAGCGGACCGGTGTTGACCGCCGCCCCCGGCGGGCTGCCCGACAGCGCATCTTCCAGCCGCAGAAACCGCCGCGCCGGCACGAACAGATCATCGCAGGACGCGTTCATGGACCCGGTGCCGGCCAGCCCCGCCACATGCCAGTTGTCCTCGATGTCCAGATCGCCGGTGGCGACCAGCATATAGCCCTGATCAATGGGGTCGCCGTCCACGGTCTCCGCAACCCGCGTTCCCAGAATGATCCAGCCGCAATTGAGTATGCCCGAGCAATACATCCACTTGCCGGTCAGGCGGTATCCGCCCTCGACCGGAATCGCCCGGCCCGACGGGCTGAAGGACGACGCCGAGATCGCCGTCGGATCATCGCCCCAGATTTCGTCCTGGGCGTCCGGGTGATACATGCCGATCAGCCATTGATGCTGGGCGCTGACCGAAAACACCCACCCCGTCGACCCGCACCCCGAGGCGACCATGGCCGCCAGTTCGGCAAAGCAATCCAGATCATGTTCATACCCGCCATAGCGCGCGGGCTGCTGTGATTTATAGAGCCCGGCCCGGATGCATTCATCGATACTGATTTGCGGCACGCGCCGGTCCGCTTCGGTCTGAAGCTGGCGCGCCATGAAGGCGGGGACCAGGGCGCTGGCCCGTGTAACCAATTCTTCCGGTGCGACCGGTGCGACCGGCGCGGCCGGTGTTTGGGGGGTCATGTCCTGCTTCCTCACATATTACCGGCGCTATCGTCCCGGCGTTTCAGCGACGACCTGGTTTCGGAGCAGGCCGATGCCGGTGATCTCGATCTCCAGGACATCGCCGACTTTCAGGTTGTGCGGTTTGTCGTCGGTGCCGAGCCAGATGACATCGCCGGGGCTGAGCGTGTTGTATTTCGATATCTCGCTGATGACATCGCCCGGATCGAAGATCATGTTGCCGGTATCGAAGGAGTGAACCTGGCTGCCGTTGAGGCGAACGTCGGTGCGCATGCCGCGCATATCGTTACCCTGGAGAATGAACGGACCCATGGGCTTGAAGCTATCGCTGTTCTTGGCACGGATATTGGTCGGGTCACTGCGCTGCCATGTCCGTTCGCTGACATCGTTGCCGATGGTCCACCCAAAGATCAGATCCCAGGCCTCGTCCGGCGTGACGTTGCGTCCGGTTTTTCCGATGACGACGACGATCTCGGCCTCATATTGAAACTCGTCCGTGGAATCGGCGGGCTTCACGATGTCCTCGCCATGGGCAATCAGGGCGCTGTTGGCGCGATAGCCGACCCGTGGGCGTTCGTAATAGACGGGCTCGCGTCCCAGCACCTTCGCCATCTTTTCAACATGATCGCGATAGTTCGAGCCGATGGCATAGAACGTTCCCGGGACGACCGGAATCATCAGGCGCGCCTGCGCCAGCGGCAAAGTCTTTCCTGTCCTGGTAAAGCCATCGAACGGCGTGCCCTCCCCAAGAGCGACCGTCTCGCCTTCGACCACACCAAAGCTCGGACCATCCGGGGTCTGAACACGGCACCACTTCATGACGATCTCCTCCTTGACCGATGCTGCTACCGGCGCTTCATGCGGCGTAGCAGAAAATTGACGGTCTCGTCGTGCGCACCACCCGTTGCGCGAAATCATCCGCCACGGCGCGTCACTCTCCCTGCGCGACGGCTTTCCGGCGGCCGTCGAGCAGCCGTTCGTTTTTCGCCCCATCCTTATAGGGCTGCCAGTCTCGACGTGACCCGACAAATCCCGCGCTAAGCGCGTCGCATTTTGCCATCGACGCCTGGGCCTCTTCCAGGCGGTCCAGATGGGCCAGGGCGATCCCCATCACATAATGTGCGGCCACATAGTCGGGGCTCCGGCGGATGGCCTGGCGAGCGCGATCAACCGCGGCGGCATAATCGCCGGCGGCGACATAGGCGCGCGCCAGAAACGTCAAATGCGTGTGCCGCTGTGCGTCCTCGGGATTGAGCTTCTGGGCCCTCTCCATATACGCAATGCCATTGGGATCTCCCGCCAGGTCGGATTTGTTGCCAAGCGCATGGAGCGCGTATGAATCGTTGGGATTGAGGTCAACCGCCGCCCGCGCCTCGTCCAGGGCATCGTCCAGGCGGTTGAGCCATTGATAGGCCGTGCTCAATTCGTGATGCGCCCAGGACGAGGCCGCATCGCATCTGATGGCATTCCGGGCGGCTTCCATGGCCTGAATTGCCGTTGCCGCCCGTTCTTCAGCCGCCCCGATCAGAATTGCCTGATTGTAGGATTGGGCGAGCCCCGAATGGGCATCGGCATAGTCGTCATTGATTCCCAGAGCGCGTAGGAAGAGGTCGCGCGCGCCGGAGTTGCCGGCAAATGTGTGCTGTCGAAGCAGCGGTTTGGCGCGCAAACAAAGGTCCCATGCATCGAGGTCCTCCGATCGCTTGCCGGTCAGGCGTTCGAGCTCCGCCTTATCCAGCTCCGGCGCCACGACCGCGGAAATCCGCTGCACGATCTCGTCCTGAACCTCGAAAATGTCGTCCAGATTGCGGTCATATTTCTCGGCCCACACATGATGGCCATTGGTCCCGTCGATCAACTGGGCGGTAATCCGCACGCGAGCGCCGCCCTTCCTGACGCTGCCTTCGAGAACGTAGCGCGCGCCCAGATCGCGCGCGGCGTGCTTGATGTCCACGACCTTGCCCTTATAGGCGAAACAGGAATTCCGGGCGATCACGGGAAAGGATCGCCAACGGGTCAGCGCGGTGATGAGGTCTTCCGTCAGACCATCGGCAAAATACTCCTGCTCGGCATCGCCGCTGGTGTTCGCGAACGGCAGAACGGCTATTGACGGCAGGTCGAGGGACGGCCGCAGGACGGGGGACGACGGCAGCTTAGAGACCTTTGAGACCGGATCGGCCGAATCATGCGCGGCTTTGCGGTCGGTCTCCGCGCGCGCCCGGTAGACACGGACGGGCCTTGCGATGTTTTTGACTGTATGTTCGCCAAGGTCGTCGAAATCCACCGGCAGCTTGCCGACCACATGGTCGTATACAGTGCCCGAAACAAAAACCGCGCCCGGTTCGCACAGGGTTTCGATCCGCGCCGCGACGTTCACGCCGTCCCCGTAAACATCGTCGTCCCGCACGATCACGTCGCCGAGATTGACGCCGATGCGGAAATCGATGCGACTGTCGTCCCGGGCATCAATGTTCCGCTCAGCCATGCCGTCCTGAAACGCGACGGCGCAGCGCACGGCATTGACCACACTGGCAAACTCCGCGAGCAGCCCATCGCCCGTCGTCTTGACCACGCGCCCCCGATGCTCGGCGATGCAGGGTTCGATATGCTCGGTGAGATGGCCCGTCAGCGTGGCGAGCGTGCCTTCTTCATCTTTACCCATCAGCTTCGAATAGCCGACCACGTCGGCGGCGAGGATGGCCGCAAGACGGCGTTGTACGCGTTCTTCAACCATGTAAGGCAAATTCTTTCAGAGAAAACGTCTGGCCGGATTGTATGGGCCGCCGCCGGCTGTGTCCATCGAGTGCCGCTAGCCAGCTACCGGACAATGGATTATCCTGCGATCGTCGTCGTTAAAAGACTTTGGGAGCGTGACCATGAGCAAAAAAGAAGACCACAAGGTCGTCTACGTTTCTCACCCGGGAAGCGGTCTTGCCAGGTCCAACTTTCCGCTCGAAACGCACGTGTCCGGCGACCGGATCGTGCGCTCGCTTCCGTTCCATATTCCGGATGAAACGCGGCTCTATGAGATCAAGACGACCTCGCGCGGGACCTATACCCGGCCGCGCAAGGAAGTGCAGATGCCGCTCGCCATCGCGCACAAGCGGCGGGTTCATTCCGAGAACCGCGTGCGCTACCCGATGGTGCGCGAGGACTGGAGTCCCGAAAACCCCAACACGGAGATGCGCGGCAAAAGCGGCTACAAGCGCATCAGCTGGGATGAAGCGACCGACATCATCGTCAGTGAACTGAAGCGCATCCACAAAACCTATGGCTCGATGGAGCCGGTTTTCGTGCAGGCGGACGGTCACGGCCACTCCGGCTACATGCAGTCGCTGCATTTCTGGGGCCACTATCTGTTCGACATGATCCACAAAGAGCTCGACTGGGGATGGTGGACGCAACAGGTCCGCAATCCAGACAGTTGGGAAGGCTACTACTGGGGCGCAAAGCATGTGTGGGGCTTCAACGCCAGTCTCGGCGAGCCCTTCCAGGATGCGGTATGGGATGACGTGCTTGAGCACGCGGAGGTCGTGATCTTTTCCGGCTGCGATCCGGAAGCAACCGGCCTCGGCATGTCGGGCGGGATCGCGCTGGAAATGCCGAAGTGGCTGAAAAAGGCCGGCATAAAGATCATCGCCATTTCGCCGGACCTCAACTACGCCTCGGCGGTGCACGCGGACAAGTGGATCCCGCTCAAACCCAACACGGACGCGGCGCTTTATCTGGCGGTCGCGCACACCTGGATTATGGAAGACCGCTACGACAAGGAATACGTCGCAAGCCACACGATCGGTTTCGATGCCTTCAAGGCGCACGTCATGGGCGATGATGACGGCATCGAGAAGAATGCGGCGTGGGGTGAAACCATGACCGGCGTGCCGGCGCACACCATCAAGGCGCTTGCGCGTGAATGGGCCCGGAAGAAAACCACGCTTGCCGTCTATTTCGGCGGGCCGAAAATACGCGGAACCTTGTCGCATCTGGCGGCGCGGATGGAAGCCTATGTTCTGGCGATGCAGGGCATCGGCAAGCCGGGACGGCAATTCCTGCGCATCGGCGCGCCGTCGTTTTTCAAGAAGGATTTGGCGCAGGTGCCGCGCTATCCGGAAGTGGATTTCAAGGGCCTGGCGCTCAACCCCATGATCGAATACGCGATCGGCCATGCCCCGATGTCGCCTTCGTTTGTGCCGCGTACGCTCGCCGCCGAGGCGATCCAGAACGAACAGGTCGAATGGAAAGGCACCACCTCCGCGCTTGCCAAGACGGAGGATCAGTTCAAGTCCTACAAGTTCCCGCCTTCCCCCGACCATCCCGGCATCCGCATGGTCTGGAACGAGAACGGCAGCCAGCCGGGCAGTTGGGGAAATGGCTGGAAGTGGCTGGAGGCGCTGCGCAATCCCAAAATCGAATGTGTCGTCGGCATTCATCCTTGGCTGGAGAATGATTTGGGCTTTTCCGATCTCATTCTGCCCGCCCAAACCAACTACGAGCATAACGATCTGATCGTCGTGCAGCGGAGCGACATTCTGGGCATGTTCTATCAGGATCAGGCCATTGAGCCGGTGGGCGAATCCCTGAGCGACTTCGAAATCCACCGGATGATCGGCCGGAAACTCGGCCTCGATGATGTGTTTCCACCCGCGGAGGACTGGCTGAAAAAAGCCTATGAGGGCACCATCGCATTCACCAAGCACAACATCAACTGGGACGAATTCAAAGAACGGAAATATTTCATCTATGACAGTCCGACCTGGGAAGAATGGGTCGACATCAAGAAAGAGACCGGCTTCTCGGAACGCGGCGGCGGCATGTCCTGGTTCTGGGAGAAAGGCGAAGGGCTCGAAACGCCCTCGGGTAAGATTGAGTTCGTATCCTCGCTCATCTCGGAGCATGACCCGGACAACACGGAACGCCCGCCCGTGGCGAAGTGGGTGTCGCATCATGAATCGCCGGATCAGCCAAAGGCGCGGGACTTTCCCCTTATCGTAATGTCGAACCACGCGCGCTACCGCTTCCACGTACAGGGCGACGACATACCCTGGATCAAGGAACTGCAAAAAATTCAGGGGCCGGATGGCTACATGTACGAGGCGTGCTGGATCAATCCCGCCGACGCCAAAGCCCGAGGCGTCGAGACCGGCGACATCCTCAAAATCTACAACGACCGGGGTATTGTTCTGGTCGGCGCATTCGTCACCGAACGAATCATCGCGGGCGCCATTTCCATCGATCACGGCGCCAAAATGGATCTCGCCGCATTGAGGAATGAACCGGTGGATCGCGGCGGCTCAATCAATTTGATTTCGCCCACGCCACAGGACAAGTATGGCGACGGCGAAATCAAGATCCCGGAAATGAACGTCTCGGGCTTTCTCGCCCAGGCGGAAAAAATCGACCCGGCGGATATCTATCCCGGCACGGGCGGCGCGAGCGGCGCGGCGGCCACGAGCCGAACGGCGGCGACGCGCGGAACGGGGAGCGTTTGAGATGGCGAACAGGGAATTCCTCGTCGATGTGGACAAATGCACCGGCTGCATGCTGTGTGTCGTCTCGTGCAAGGACGAACATTTCGAAAATAGTTACGCGCCATGGTCGGCGCCGCAACCCGAGACCGGGCAGTTCTGGGTCGACGTAAAGACGCTTGAGCGGGGCAGTCTGCCGCGCGTGCGCGTCTCGTATATGCCGACATTCTGCCAGCATTGCGCCGATGCGCCCTGCATCCCGGCATGTCCGGACGATGCGATCAAAACCCGCGACGACGGCCTCGTCTGGATCGATCCCAAGGCCTGTACCGGCTGCGGCAAGTGCGAGCCCGCCTGTCCGTACGATGTGATCTTTTTCAATGAAGAAGCCAAAATTGCGCAGAAATGCACCGGCTGCGCCCATCGCGTCGATGACGGCCTGGCGCCGCGCTGCGTCGAAGCGTGCCCGCACGATGCGATCCTGTTCGGGGATGAAGGCGCTTTCACGGGCGACGGGCTGGAGATTCTGAAGCCCGAGCATCAGGCGGAACCGCGCGTATCATGGCGCGGCCTGCCCAAACCATGGATCGCCGGCACGGTGATTGACGCCGACCAGGACGAAGTGATCATCGGCGCCACCATCACCGTGCACGACATCGCCAACAAAACGTCACATCAGATGCAGACGGACGAGTACGGTGACTTCTGGGTCATGGGCCTGGCCGAGAGTCGGTCCTATCGCGTGGAGATCGCGGCCGACGGTTACAAGAGCGTGACGCGGGATGTCACGACGGATGGGGACCAGGATCTGGGAACGGTGGTGCTGAGTAGCGGGTGATGCAACAGCTCGACCCGCAAATCACCGCCGCGCCGGTTCAATCCGGTGTCTGGACAGTCAGCGGCCCCGACATCATGCTCGACGAAGCCCCGGAACCGGAGCCAATGCCGCAGGACAGTAAAGCGCCGGCGGGCAAAGGCCGGGAAGAGCCATAAGGCGACGTTTCGACACTGTCAGCCAAGCCGAGGTTTCCCCCTTTAATTACTGCGCGATCGAGTTAGTATCACCGCGTGGTTGGCGTGTGGCCCGGGCGGGAGACATGAAGCCCCGTCACGGATCGAACGACCCAAAAAACTATTGGAACCCAAACATGCGCAGACGTTCTTTGAAACTGGTTTGCATGGCCCTCCTGCTGACTGGTGTGTCTTTCGCTCTTCCGAATTTCGCGATCGGCGCGGAAGATTTGGCCAAACTCTATCTCGACGCCACGCCCATCCTCGATGTGCGTTACCGGTACGAGATGGTGGACCAGCAAGGCTTTGATAAAGATGCCAATGCGAACACGATGCGCACCCGTTTCGGTTTCGAGACCGGCAAGGTTCACGGGTTCGGCCTGGGTGTCGACGGCGAGTGGATAACCTCCTTGGGCAACGATAGATTCAACAGTACGACGAACGGGAGGACCAGCTACCCCACTGTCGCCGACCCGGACGACTTCACCCTCAACCAGCTATTCCTGGTCTCTGACGGGACCATCCCGAAAACCAGAATCAAGCTCGGCAGACAGCGAATGATTTGGGACAATGCCCGCTTCATCGGCAACGTAGGTTGGCGCCAGAACGAGCAAACCTTCGATGCGCTGCGCCTCAGCACCAGGGCGATCCCGAATCTGGAGGTCGAGTATGCGTTTCTGGAAGAGACCCATCGGATTTTCGGCAGCCGCTCCTCGGTCGGAAGACTGGAGTCGGATTCCCATGGCTTCCGGCTTCAGTACACGGGATGGAATTTCGCCACCATTACCCCTTTCGCCCTGTTATTGGATTACGACCTCGCATCGCAGGCAGCCAACGAAAGCGCGACATACGGAATCCTGTTGAACGGCAAACACAAACTCAACCCGGATTTGACACTGCTATATACCGGCTCCGCTGCGCATCAGAGCAATTACGCGGACAATACGGCAGACTATGATTTGTGGTATTTCATGCTGGAGCCCGGACTCACCTATACGAATTTAACCGCCAAGCTGGGTTATGAGGTCCTGCAGGGCGATGGCGTCAACTCGTTCCGCACTCCACTGGCGACTTTGCATAACGACAAGTTCCTGACCACACCGGGGGGCGGGATACAGGACCTGAACGTGAAGCTGAGCACGAAGACACCGGCGAACAGCGCGGTGCCCGGCGTCTTTTTAACGGCGGCCTATTATGAGTTTTTCTCCGAAGAGAGCGGTTCCCATTACGGCAGAGAATGGAACATGTCCGCAGAGAAGACTTTCGACACCGAGCACGGAGAGATAGTGCTCGGCCTGAAATATGCCGATTATGACGCCGACAAATTCGCCACCAATACCCGTAAATTATGGCTCACGCTTAATTTCAAGCTTGGCTCCCGCCCTTACCGGGAACTGGTTCGCAAATAGCCCACCACGCCGAACCCTAATTCGGCCATACCCGCGCCAGGACGCTTGTGAACGTCACGGCGTCTCCAAGAAAAAGCTGCCTTCGTGGGAGAGGCTATTCGAAAACCATGGGCCCAAGGCCCAGCAGGTAGGTTCCCCGGTTAAGCGGGTCTATCAAGGCCGAATATCCGGTTCCTGGCAAGAATCAGACTTAGATCCGCATGGGCGTCATGTCGGAAATGTGCCAGAAACAGGCGTTGGCTACCCGTTGGGGAGCCGTCTGCGGATCTCCGGGTTTCTTCAATAGGGCTCGAAATTCCTCAGTTCGGGCATCACCTTCTCGCCGAACAACCGGATCGATCGCATCAGGTCTTCTTCGGGAAGATCCGCGAAATTGAACTCACCCATGAAGGTATTGAACAGGCCTGTCGCGGCTGCCTCGTGCAGTTTTTCCGTCACCGTCTTCGGCGAGCCCACAAAGACAAGATCGTTTTCAAGAATGTAGTCCGGATCAAATATTTTCGTGATCATTGCGGAGGCCGGGTTTTCACCTCGCGCCTCGAACTGTTTGCGAAACGCATCGATGCGGTTTTCGAAGGATTCCCCCGGCAGGGGCAGAATGCCCTCATAGGCCCGGCTGGCACGGTGAAGCGCGATATCCAGCGCCTTGTCGTCGCTCTCATCCACATAGACGGTCGTGGCATAGGCAATATTGGGTTTGCGATCCCAACCCGCCTTGTCCCAATCTTCGAGATACTTCCTGTAGCGCGGCGCCGCCACTTCTCTGGGAAAAACCAGGAAGTTCCCGGTATTGATTCCGTTCGCGGCCAGGAACTCAAGCGTTTCGGGGTCCCGGCTCATCATCCACAGCGGCGGATGCGGCTTTTGGACGGGAAGCACTGACAGTAGCGCCTCCTCGGTACGATGATTTTCGCCAAGAAAGGAAAACGGCTGGTCGTCGCCGTAGGCCGCCCGGAGATAGTCCGGAAATTCGAGCGTCGGCGATTTCCGGAAATTATAGTCGAGCCCGAAGGGTTCGAAATAGGAGCCCATGATCCCCGGAACGAGACCGACCTCGAGGCGGCCGCCCAGCATCTGGTCGATGATGGCTATTTCCTCGGCGAGCCGTAGCGAGTTGTATAGCGGCACGATATAGCCCATCGGTCCGACGCGCATGTTCTTCGTCCGCGCGCCCGCACCCACCGCATAGAGGCTTGGCGCCGACATCCAACTTTCGTACGGCGTAAAATGGTGCTCGACGCAGAAGCCGTAATCGAAGCCCAGCGCGTCGCACAGTTCGAGTTCCCGCCACAGCTGCTCGTAGCGGTCATGGGGCGTCATGCCGGGCTTGCCCCATACGTGTGCGAAATGCGCGAATTTCATGAGTGCCTCCTGATCTGGCAACCGGGTGCGCAGCGTTGCCAATAGTCGGGCCACCGCCAGTTAGCGTGCGCCCGGTTGACGACCGGGCATCTGCCCACCAAAACCATAGGCCTGAAGATATTCCATGGGCAAGGTGGATCTTGTGAGGCGCGCCCCACCATCAGAACTGCGCCGGTCCCGGCGGCAATCCCAGCGCGATCCGTCCGTGCAGCGCGCCGACGGCGTCCCAGTTCATGCTGATGTGGCTGGAGGCGGCGTGGATGTCGCGCCAGTAGCGTTGCAGGCGGCCGCTGCTGAACAGCCCGCCGCCGCCGCTGGCCTCGAAGATGCGGTCGACGGCCTGCAGGGACAGCTGGGTGGCGAAACCCAGATTGCCCTTGTTGCGGGCGCGCTGCTGTTCGGTCAGACCCTGCCCGGCATTGATAGTCGCCATGATGTCCCGGCAGTCCCGGTCGACCAGCAGCCGGGCCGCGTCGATGGATGAGGCGGCGTCACCGACGCGCAGCTGGATGCTTGGGATTTCCGCCATGGGGACCGGCTGCGACAGGGCCGCGCCGCGGGTGACGCGGGCCCGGGTTGTGCCGACGAATTCATCATACGCGCCCTGGGCCATGCCCATGATGGCGGCGCACAGGCTGACGGAGATCATGGAAAACAGCGGCACGCTGTACAGGGGCGCGGCGTTGACCTCCGCGCCCGGCGGGTTGCCGCTCATGGTGTCCTCGAAGGTCAAAAAACGGTGCTCGGGGATGAAAACATCCTCGCAATGGACGTTCTTCGACCCGGTGCCGGCCAGCCCGACCACATGCCAATTGTCTTCCAGGGAAAAATCCGATGTCGGCGCCAGCGCGTAGCCTTTCACGCCCGGGCCATCACCGCTGGCCGGCGGCACGGTGGTCGCGACCACCATCCAGGTGCTGTTATCGACGCCCGAGCAATACATCCATGTGCCGCTGAGCCGGTAGCCGCCATCGGTCGGAGTCGCCGTCCCCGCCGGGGTGAAGGACGCCGCCGTGACCGCGCGGCGGTTGTCGCCCCACACATCGTCCTGGGCCTGGGGCGGGAACATGGCGAGGAACGCCTGGTATTTGCTGGTAATGGCAAACACCCAGCCGGTCGCGCCGCAGCCTCTCGCCACCTCGAACGCGACATCGGCGTAATTATTCAGCCCGTATTCGCAGCCGCCATAACGCGCCGGCATCAGCACCTTGTGGAGTTCGGCATCGAGCAGCTGTTCGAAGATTTCGGGCGATACAAGGCGGGCGGCCTCGGTGGCGGTCTGGGCGTCGCGCAAGGCGGGCGCGAGAGCCCGCGCGCGCGCGACCAGTTCTTCCGGCGTCGGGAGGGCTTCAGTCGCGGGAGGGGTCATGGCTCGGGAATCCTCGTCGGTTTTGTTTCGGGCTACAGCCCCAGCACCCGTTCCGCATTGCCGTGATAGATCTTTTCCAGTATCTCGTCCTTGTAGCCCAGTTCGCCCCATTCCCTGAAAATGCGCTCATAGGGCAGGCTGGGGTAATCGCTGCCGAACATGATCTTGTCCTGCAGCCGGCCGCGCATGTCGCGCTTCAGGGGTTCGGGAAAATATTTCGGCGCCCAGCCCGACATCTCCCAATACACATTGCCCTTGTGCAGCGCGACCGCGGTCATCTCCTCATACCAGGGCCAGCCGGGATGGGCCGCGAGGATCGTCAGGTCGGGGAAGTCGGACGCCAGATCATCCAGCGCCAACGGGTGGGCGTGGCGGATTTTCGCACCCATGCCGCCGGGCATGCCGGCCCCCATGCCGGTGGTGCCCACATCGATCATGACCGCGGCCCCGAGGCCGTTGATGGTCTCGAACAGGGGATAGAACCGTTCATCATTGACCGCGAAATGCTGCATGATGGGATGGAAATGAAAGCCGAACATGCCGAGATCCTTCACGGCATGGATCGCCTCGTCGATGGCGGTGTCCTTGAACGGGTCCACCGTGCCCCAGCACTGGACCACCCGGTCCGGGTGGCGCTTCCACATGGCGTGGACGTAATCATTGTCGCAGGGCCTGGTGCCGATGGTGGTTTCCAGATCCAGCGCAACCAGGCAGGCCTCGATTCCCGCGCCCTCGAACTCGGCGATCACGTCGTCTTCGGTCTTGGCCGACCAGTCCCGGTTCCAGTATTTCGCCAGGGCCGCCACGTAAGGCCCCTGGCAGTCGATCCATTCCTGGGTGTTGGTGTAGCAGTGCAGATCGATGATGCGCATGGGAGGTACTAGCTTTCCTGGCTGATTTTTTCGGTGATCCATTCGCCCAGGATTTTCTTGGACACCTTGCCGAAGGTCGAGACCGGGAAATCATCGAGCAGTTCGAGCCGCTCGGGCAGCTTGAACTTGGCGATTTCCTTTGAGGACAGGAACGAGATCAAGTCGTCGAAGGCGACGGTCGCCCCGGCTTGCGGGATCACATAGGCGCACATGCGTTCGCCGAGCCGTTCGTCGGGCATGGGAACGCAGGCGACATTCTTGACCGCCGGGTGCTGCAGGATCAGGTTTTCCACCTCCTCGGCGGAAATTTTCTCGCCGCCCCGGTTGATCAGATCCTTCTTGCGGCCCTCGACGATGTAATTGCCCGACGGGTGGCGGCGCAACAGATCGCCCGACCGGTAGAACCCGTCCGAGGTAAAGGCGCGCGCATTGTGTTCCGGCGTGCCGAAATAGCCGCGCAGCGTATACGGCCCGCGCACGCAGAACTCGCCGACCTCGCCGTTTGCGACTTCGTTGTCGTCCTCATCCAGCAGGCGCACTTCATCGTCCGGGCAGATCGGCCGGCCCGAAGTATGCAGCCGCACGTCTTCCGGATCGCCCGGCCGGATGAACATGATCACGCCTTCCGACATGCCGAAATTTTCCTGCACGAAGACGGACGGGATCAGATCCTTGGTCTTGGTGCGGACTTCCGGCTGCAATCGCTGGCCGCCCGACTGGATCATCTTCAGGCTCGACAGATCATACTTCACGATCTCCGGATCATTGATCCAGGCGATCAAAAGAGCCGGCACCACGTGGATATGGGTGATGGCGTGTTTTTCCACCAGGTGGAAAACGTTTCCACTCAGTGGAACATTGCTGAGCACCACGGACCCGCCCCGGAACAACGTGCCCTGCAACCCCGGACAGGCCAGCGGAAGATTATGGGCGATCGGCAGAACCAGCAGCAAAACGCTGTCCTCGCCCAGTTCGGTGACCTCGGACGCGGTCCTGGAATTATAGGCGTAGTCGTTATGGGTGCGCGGGATCAGCTTGGGGATGCCGGTGGTGCCGCCGGACAGCTGGAACATGGCCGGGTCGGTCGGGTCGATATGGATATCGTCCAGATCCGATGCGGGCCGGGTCGCGGGCGTCTCGATCAGATCGGTCAGGGACGCGAACCCTTCCGGCGCATCGCCCAGCACGATGCCGAATTTCAGCGTCTCGTTTTCGTCGCGCACCCGGGTGACCATATCGGTAAAGCTGAAATCCCGGTGCGCATCCGGCGTGACGCAGGCCACCGCGCCCGACAGCTGCACGAACTGGCTGATTTCCGCATACCGGTGGGTGACCAGGGACGCGATGGGAATGCAGCCGATTTTCTGCAGCGCGAAATACAGGATCGGAAATTCCAGCACGTTGGACAGCTGGGGCACCACCCGGTCCAGGGGCCTGAGCCCCAGATCCAGCAGATTGAGCGCCAGATTGGTCGACACCGCATCGAGCTCGCCATAGGTGAGCCGCCGGTCGCCATCGATGATGGCGACCTTGTCGGCATATTTGGCAAACACCTCGGCGAATTCATCGCGGAGCGATTTATTCCGCCAATAGCCTTTTTCCCGGTATTTCGCCTGAAACTCAGGCGGAAATGGAACGAAACCCTCCAGCATCCTACGCCTCTCCCTCACGTAACGCTGGCGAAACCGCCGTCGACGACCAGGATCTCACCGGTCACGAAGCGGTTGCCCTCAACAAAACCCATCATGGACTCGGCGACATCTTCCGCCGTCACGCAGCGCCCCAGCGGCGTCATGCGGGCGCGCCGATCCATCAGCTTGTCGTAATTATCGCCCAGCATGCGCTCCATCCAGTCGCCTTCCATCCAGCCCGGCGCCACCGCGTTGACCCGAACATCGGGCGACAGCGCCAGCGCAAGGGTCTTGGTCAGGCTGACGACACTCGCCTTGCTGGCCGAATAGGCCAGCGGCTGGGGCCCGGGCCGGAGCCCGACGATGCTGGCCGTATTGACGATGCAGCCCCTGGCCGCTTTCAACAGGGGGGCAGCCGCCTTGGTGACCTGAACCAGCCCGCGCACATTGACGGCAAACACCCGGTCCCAATCATCGAAATCCAGCGCATCCATGTCCTTTATGGGCGTGGGCGCGGTGATGCCGGCGTTATTGACCAGCACATCGAGCCGCCCGAAGGCCGCGCGGCACGCCTCGACCATGGCGTTGACCTCGCCATTATCGGCCACATCGCACTTGTGGATGATGGTCCGGACACCGTGCTCTTTTCCGGCAGCCTCGCACGCCGCCGCCGTTTTCCGGGCCGCATCCTCGCTGCGGCTGTAATTCACCGCCACGTCATAGCCGGCCCGCGCCAGGGCTATCGCCGCCGCGCTGCCGATCCCGCTGGCCGACCCGGTCACCAGCGCCGCCCGAGAACTCTCACCCATATCCCTCAAACTCCTAAACCGAATTCGGCGTCAAAATGCCACGTTCGCCCGCCGGTCAAAAGGGGGAAAGCGTAAATAAAATCTCCGGCAGCCGCGACCCGGAGCTCCCGGTGACGCCTCTGGACGAACCCGGGGCGGCCCCGTAGACTTTATTCCGCGCCGTGATCCCGCAAGCCGGCGCCGAATGACAAAAGGGGATACCGTGATGCCGGACACCAATTCCGGTCCGGAAAGGCCGGATGCCGATCTTATCAGGGCACTGGAAGAGTCCAACGTACATCCACTCTGGGACCGGTACGCCAAGGTCATTCCGGTCCGGCCCTCAGCGCCTGACACGCCGATGCTGTGGCGCTGGCGGGATATCGAACCCCTGGCGGCGCGCGCCGCCACCGAGGTCCCGCTGGACGACAAGGAGCGCCGCGCCCTGATCATGGCGCACCCGGCGTTCGGCGGCGACACGGTGGCGACCAGCAATCTGATCGGCGCCTTCACCATTCTGGAACCCGGCGACCGGGCGCCCATGCACCGTCACACGGCCCCGGCTATCCGCTTCGGCGTGGACTCCGATGGCGCGGCGACGATCGTCAACGGACGCCGCTGCAACATGGGCAAGGGCGATCTGGTCCTCACCCCGCCCATGTGCTGGCACGGTCATATCAACGGGTCCGGCAAGCCCACCGTGTGGTTCGATGCGCTGGGCAGCCTGATCTCCAATCATCTCGACGCCAGCTTCTTCGAACCGGGTGCGGAAAACCCGGAAATCTGGAGCGTCGACGAAGGCGACGAGCTTCTGTGGGCGGCGGCGGGCATGGTCGACCCGGCCGCGGCCTTTGAGCCGGCCCACTCCCCCAAGTTTCATTACCCCGGCGACCAGGCCCGCCGCCTGCTCGCCGCCATGGCGCCCGGTCCCGACGGGGCCAGGACGATGCGCTATGTCGATCCGGTCACCGGCGGCAGCGTGATGCACATGCTGGATTGCTACATGACGCGGCTCGACACGGACGCGCCCACCCGCCCCAGGCGGGCGACCTACAACGCAGTCTGTCTGGTGACCGAGGGCCGGGGGCGCAGCGACATCGGCGGCCAGACCATCGAGTGGTCCGAGCGCGACATCTTTACCATCCCGCACTGGGAATGGGCCCGTCACGAAGCCATCGGCGGCGATGCCGATATATTCATCGTTACCGACCGGGTGGTCTATGAACGGCTCGGCATCCTGCGCGAGGAAATGGAGTGAGGCGCCGGATGCGGCAATGCAGAACCTGCGCCCCTTGGTTTCCAGCACGTTGGTTTTCAGCACGTTGGTTTTCAGCACGTTGGTTTTCAGCACGAGCGCGATAAGCTGGTCCAATTCACGTACCCGTCAGCCCTGTGTGGTTGGGGCGGTCCGAATGAAGGACTGGCGTTTCAGCATCCCGGCGTACCAGCCGGACAAAGCGGGATATGTCTCGCGCCAGCCGGGGACTAATTTGCGGAATTCCATAAAGCCAAGCGCGCACGCCACCGCTATTTCGCCCATCATCGGCGGGTCGTTGAAATCGCCGGCCATTTTATTCAGTGCTCCGAGAGCGCTGGTGACCTTTCCCATCTGCCGATCGACGATGCCCTGGGATCGTTTTTCGTCGGGCTTCTGATCTTCTTGCGACCCGGCGATCACCGCTTCGGCAAGACCGTCTCCCAACGCTTCCAGCGTGAGCACCGCCCAGCGCGCGCCGACTGCTTGCGGGATCAGCTTGGGGCCGTCGTTATTCAGGGAATCCACATAGGCGCAAATCACCGGAGAATCGAACAGGACTTCGCCTGATTCCAGAATCGCCACCGGCACCTTGCCCAGCGGGTTGATGCCGGGAATGACTTTCGTCCGTTCCTCCGGCGTGATCATTTGCCACTCGACCTCGTCCGCCAGGCCCGTCTCATTGGCCGCGACCCGTACTTTTCGGCCATAGGGTGAATTAGCGGTTACATAGCATTTCACTTTGACTCTCCTTCAGGTTTCGCCCGGTTGACGCCGATCCAGATGATCACCGAATATCGCAGAGAACAAAGGCGCAAACAACGCGGCAAAATTGATTTTCCGGCGGAACGGCCTTCAGTAATTTCACCCGCCAGAAAGCTTCTCTCCCGCCGCCGCGACGCCGCCGCGCGCGCCTATCTCATGGTGATCCGGGACGACCCGGATGCGGTGCGCAAGGCATTGTCCCAATGAAAAACCCCGGATCAGCGGCAGGCCGCCTCCCCGCCCCGACCGCGACGGGAGACCCATTGCGCCGGTATGAAAAACAGAAACGCCCCGCCAGATCGTCAACTGACGGGGCGTATGGTATTATGCAGCCTGAGGCAGTTTACCCAACTTTTGACCCAAGGCCCGCTTAATGTTCACGTCAATGTGGTATCGGGGAAGAACCGCCGCGGTTAGAGACTCTTCAGACCACAGCATTTTAATTTCTTCCATGCTCCATTTCCCCCCCTGCTTCAGCGCCAAGGCACTCATTACCGTTTCCATAAGCTGTTGAGTGAACCATTCGCGGACGACAGAAGTAACGGTCGCACGGGAACCGGGAACGAACTATGCCCGAAAGTTGGTGACGGTGATTTCAGGCGGCGTGTTTGATTTGC
>CALGIA010000082.1 GCA_937916005.1 uncultured Rhodospirillaceae bacterium | reverse complement strand
ATGGAAATGCCCCTTATCCTGATGGTCATCGCCATCGCGATCTTTATCCGGGGTGGCGGTCGCCTGTCGGTCGACAAGAACCTGTCCAAGGAATTCTGATCCACTGAGAACAGCACAAACTCACGGCGGCCTCTTGGTTGGGGCCGCCGGCGAGCGCTTGGATTAGCTGTGTGACTAGGGGACGCCAGTTTTCAAGCTTTTGATCTCGCCCGCTCAACAGTTTCGGTTGCTGTCACCGTAATGGGGGTTTGCCGCCCGCGAGGGGCTGGAAACCGCAGACTGCTTGCGCGTCCAGCTATTCCCGGTTAGCGTAAATGGTGATGATTTCGCGTGGAAAAGATCGGTCAAATGGATACGTCACAGCAAACCAAGCTCACAATTTACGGAACCGCGGCTTCGCGCACGTTCCGGACGATCTGGATGGCGAAAGAGCTCGGGCTCGATTACCGCCATGAACCGGTCGATTTCCGCACCGGCGATACGCAGCAGGACTGGTACCTTGCCATCAATCCCAATGGGCATATCCCCTCGATCCGTGATGGCGATTTTACGCTCTGGGAATCATTCGCTGTCAATCTCTATCTCGCCAGGAAATACCCTGGTTCGGTATCGCCGAATGGTCTTGAAGAGGAGATGACCGCGATTCAATGGAGCATCTGGGCGCTAACCGAGCTCAATACCCATTGCGACACGATCCTCCTGCAGAGCTTTCGACCCACAGGGCAGCGCGATGCCGCCTTGATCGCCCATGCCTTTGAATCGATGCGCAAACCCTTGGGTGTCTTCGAACACCACATCGCGACTTTCGACTGGATTCTGGGCGGCCGGTTCACGGTGGCCGATCTCAATGTCGCCAGCGTCATCCGAACGCTCCCTCGCATTGCAAGCGAGCTGCCGCAGGCAAGTGACGAGATTGCCGGCTTCGATAAGGTTTCAGGGTGGCTGACAGCGTGTCTCCAACGACCCGCCGCCGTCGCCGCAAGCGACATGCAGTCGGAGGCCTATGCCGCCATCCGACGACCTTCATGAGCTGGTCATAAGCCCGTCACTCTTCCACTCAAGCTTTTCCCGCTTTGGATCGTCTCCCGAATCCGGAGTCGGGCAGCCTACTCGGCGGCTTCTTGCTCCAGGACTACGGCCTTGCCTTCAACGCGCAGTTCCGACGCGGCATTATCGACGATGATATCATTGTCGTAATAGGTCAGCTTGGGCCGTACGCCGAATTTCTTTTCCACATTGACCCACCAGTCATCATTATACCAGGCGTCGGCCGCTTCCCTGGATTCCCACAAATAGACGCCGCCGCCGCCCTCATCGCCGTTCAGATAGTATTTGCGGATCAGACCCTTCATCCCGAGAAACGCCGGTGACGACGCTTTTCCCGCAGCGATTGCGTCTTCCTTATCGCGCTTACCGATCGGAATTTGCACTATTGCGATAAACATTTCACTGGCTCCTTCGACAAGATTGACATACCCACAATGGATTTGAGCCCATACCATCAATTGGCGCAAGAAGGTTTGTTTGCGAAGGCGAGTTTATCTCGCTAGCGGGCCCACGCTGTCCATCCTCTATTAACGGCGCGGTCACCGAAGTGCCCCGTCATGGCAGAAGAAATCGCGCAAGGTTTGGTGTCGCCAACCGACTTCGATTGTCGCATGTTTGGTCTTCCCCTGAAACCGGACATAAGGCGGATGATTTTACGTGGCGGGGATGTCTACCGACCAAGCCGCCGCCGATTACGGCTCCTGACCCGCCCCATCGGCCCCGATCAGTTCCACCAGCTTGCCCGGCTCCATGGGCGTTGCGGTCAGCTTTACGTTCCAGGGTGACAGCGCGTCCTCGATGGCGGCGGCGATGGCGGCCGGGGCCGGGATGGTGCCGCCCTCGCCCGCGCCCTTGACCCCGAGGGGGTTCATGGGCGTCGGGGATTCCGTGTGTACCACGCCGATATTGGGGATTTCGATTGCCGTGGGCAGCAGGTAATCGGCGAATGTGGTGGTCTGGGGCTGGGCGTCATCGTCATAGATCAGCCGTTCATAGAGCGCGTTGCCGATGCCGTGGGCGGTCGCGCCCCGGACCTGGCCGTCGACCACCATGGGGTTGATCAGATTGCCCGAATCATGGGCCATCACATAGTTGAGGATATGCACCTGGCCCGTGTCCACATCCACCTCCAGCTCGACAATGGCCGTGCCGTTGCAATAGGCGGCCTGGGTGGGTGAGAAATACTGGGTCGATTCCAGACCGGCTTCCACCCCCCCGGGCAAGGCGAAGCCGGGCATGCCCTGCACGGCGCGGGAAATATCAGCGAGGCTGATGGACAGATCGGGCACGCCGTTGACGCAGACCTTGCCGTCGACGATGTCGAGATCCTCCACGGCGGCTTCCAGCATGTGGCTTGCGATGCGGATCGCCTTTTCGCGCACCGCACTGGCCGCCAGATGGACCGAGTTGCCCGCATTGACCGCGATGCGGCTGGCGAATGAGCCCACGCCGTTGGCGATCTTTCCCGTATCGCCCACATCGGCCCGGATGGCGGAGATTTCGACGCCGAACTGGTCGGCGCAGATCTGCGCCAGGGTGGTCCAGTGGCCCATGCCGGAATCGCCGCCGCCGGTGGAAATCACAATGCCGCCGTCCGGGTGAATGCGCACGGTGGCGCCCTCGAACGGGCCGAGCCCGGTGCTTTCCACATAGTTGGCGATGCCGATGCCGATCTGGCGGCCTTCGGCGCGGGCGGCTTTTTGCCGGGCCGGGAAGCCGTCCCAGTCGGCGAGTTTTTCGGCCTCAAGCTGGCAGCGCGGATAGTCGCCGGAATCATAGGTCGCGGGCTGGCCGTCGCGCGCGATGAGCCCGACTTCATAGGGCATCTGTTCCGGCTGGATGAGATTGCGCCGGCGGATTTCGGCCCGGTCGATTCCCAGATCCAGCGCCGCCCGGTCGAGCAGCCGTTCCATGGCGAACACGGCCTGCGGCCGGCCGGCGCCGCGCACGGGCGTCACCGCCACCTTGTTGATCAGGGCGACCCGTGTTGTGAGGTGGAAGCTGGGTGTAATGTAGGGGCCCGGAACCGTGGTCGCCGAGATATAGGGCGAGATGATGCCCCACGGCATATAGGCGCCGGAATCATGGATCATATGGCCCCGGAAGCCGAGGATTCTGCCGTCGCCGTCGGTGGCCAGCTCCACGTCCCAATACTGGTCCCGCTCCTGGTTGGTGGCGAGGAAATTTTCGCGCCGGTCCTCGATCCATTTCACCGGCCGGCCCATGATTTTGGCGACCAGGGCGATCAGCGCCTCTTCCACGTAATAGACGGTTTTCGGACCGAACCCGCCGCCGACCTCGGGCGCGATCACGCGCAGGCTGTCCCGGGTCCAGCCCAGCATGTCGGCCACGTTCTGTTTCACCAGGAACGGCGACTGGGTGGCCGACCACAGGGTCACCACATCGTCGACGGGATCGGGCCTCGCCAGCACGGCGCGGTTTTCAATGGCGAAGCCGCCGCCCCGATGGGACCACAGCGATTGCTGATAGACATGGGCGGCACCGGCGAAGGCGGCATTTGCATCGCCATAGGCGACGGTGAATTTGGCGCATTCATTGCTGTCCGTGCCGAGATGGGCCAGGGGCGATGCGGCGTCCAGGGCGGCGCGGCAATCGCTCACCCCCGGCAGCACATCGTAATCGATGTCCACCAGCTCTGCGGCGTCCTCGGCGATATAGCGGCTGTCGGCGATCACCAGGGCGATGGCTTCGCCCACGAAACAGGGCTCAAAATCTTCCAGCAGCCGTTGCTGGAACGGTTGGGAGATCGCCGGGTTGGGAACCTGGAACGGCACCCGCGCGTTGCGCAGGTCGCCGGGCAGATCGATTGCCGTGAAAACCCGGTGCACGCCGGGATGGGCGGCGGCCCGGGACGTATCGATGGAATTGATTTTTGCGTGGGCATGGGGGCTGCGCACGAATGAAGCTTCCAGGGTTCCCGGCAGGTGGATGTCGTCGGTGAAATTTCCCCGGCCGGTCAGCAGCGCGGGGTCTTCCAGCCGCTTGACCCGCGCGCCGAACATCTTGGCGCCCATGTTATGCCTCCTTGCGGAGCCTTTCGGCGGCGTCGAGCGCGGCGGCCACGATGCCCTGATATCCGGTGCAGCGGCACAGATTGCCCGAGATCGCCACGCGCACTTCGCGTTCGGTCGGGTCCGGATTGTCGCGCAGGAATTCGATCAACGTGGTCAGCATGCCCGGCGTGCAGAACCCGCACTGCAGGCCGTGATTATCCATGAAGGCCTGTTGCAGCGGATGCAGTTCGTCCTCGCCGCGCGCGATGCCTTCGACGGTGGTGATCTCGCGGCCTTCGGCCTGGACCGCCAGCATCAGGCAGCTGCGCGCCGATTGGCCGTCGAGCAATATGGTGCACGCACCGCACACGCCGTGCTCGCAACCCAGATGGGTGCCGGTGAGCATGAGTTCGTGGCGGATGAAATCGGCCAGGGTCAGCCGGGTTTCAACTTCGCGGGTATAGGTTTTGCCGTTTACCGAGACGGTGACGCTGCGCCGGTCAGACATTATTATTCTCCTTTTCCGGTCGCACCGGTCGCACCGGTCGTACCGGCGGCGCGCGCGGCGGCCGCCGTCATTGCGCGGCGCGACATCACGGTCGCCAGATGCTGGCGGTAGTCCGATGACGCATGCACATCGGCCATGGCGTCGATGGCGCGGCAGGTTTCGCCCGCCGCCTTCAGCGCGTCCTCACTGGGATGCTGGCCGATCAGCATGGCTTCGGCGTCCCGGCACCGCACCGGCGCCGGACCCACGCCCGACACGGTCAGCGATATCCGGTCGATGGCGCCCGAGGCGTCCAGGGTCATCAGGCAGGCGGCGGACGTGATGGCGAAATCGCCGTGCCGCCGGGCGAATTCAACGAAGCCGTAGCCGTGGCCCGCGGGCCAGTCGGGGAAGCTCACCCCGGTGACCATTTCATCGAGCTCCATGGCGGGCGTCATGTAGCCGGCCGGGTAATCGGCCATGGCGATGTCGCGGGTTCCCTTGGCGCTGGCCACATGGATGGTCGCGTCGGTCGCCATGGCAACGGTCGGCAGTTCGGCCGACGGATCGAGATGGGCCATGGAGCCACCGAGCGTGCCCCGGTTGCGGGTCTGACGGTGGCCGACCTGCAGGATCGCCTCGCGCATCAGCGGGCAGTGCTGCTGGACCACATCGGAAAATTCGATATCGCGCTGGCGGGTCATGGCGCCGATGCGCAGCCCGCCGCCGGTGACTTCGATGCCCGACAGCTCGGCGATGTTGTTGATGTCGATCACATCGTCGGGCAGTACGAAGCGCATGGCCAGCATGGGCATCAGCGACTGGCCGCCGGCCAGCAGCCGGGCATTGTCGTTGCCGGACAGAAGTTCGAGCGCCTCGGCGACGGTCGACGGGTCGTGATAGGTAAAAGGTGGCGGCTTCATGGGCGGTCTGCCCGCTGGAACATGTTGATTGTGAGCATTGCGCCCCCCGAAACGTGGATTTTCCACCCAGTGGAAATGATTTCCGCTGAGTGGAAAATATCCCGCCTGACCCCGCCGGGCAAGCGCGCTGCCCTTTGTTCCGGGCGATGTTCGGGCGATTTCAGCGATTTCGGCCGAATTATTAAAAATAATTAACCCTATGTGTGACCTCCGTCACATTAATCACACATAATCCCGGATATTGTCCAAATGAGACGCACGAGGCTCAGCGCCGATGGCTCCCGTACCATCATTGAAGCGCCGCCGCGCGCGAACGCCCCCCTCTCCGTTCGCCAGCACGGAGGGGGGGGTTCTTTTCAGCCCCCTCTGTTCCCCCTGCCCGCCTGTTCGGCGGCGATCATGCCATCCAGCATTTGCCGCGCGGCGATCGGGGCGGCGTCCACATTGATATCGATCTGGTTTGCGCCCGGTTTGAATTCCATCATGGCCTGCTGCGCCTCCAGTATCGCCACATCCTCGCGGAACACGTCGACCATCCCGACCTGAAACATCTGGTCGAGCTCCGGATCGTCGAGGCCGAAGCAGCGGACGAACGCAAAGAAGTAATGGGTGGTGCGCCCGGTTTCCGGCGTCGGCGCGCTGAGTGCGAATATTTTCATGCCGCCGCCCGTTTCCCGATCCTCATGGCCATGGCCGATTTCAGCGCAACCCGCCTCGTTGGTGGAAAAGCAGGGCGGGATATGTTCGGCGATCTGCCAGCGATCCACATTGCCGGCGAAATTTCCCGCCTTCCTGTACATGGGCGGCGGGGGCCGGTCATAGATCCAGCGCGTCATGCGGATTTTGCCGTCCTCGCGCTCGGTGACGACCGGGAATTCGTGGGTCGCCAGACTGCCGATGGATGATTTGTGGACATAGTTGAGATGGCTCACATCCATCACATTGTCGGCGATCAGCCGGTAATTGCACTTGATGTAAAGCGGGCCGGGCCGGGCCGACGCCCAGTCGGGATGATCGGCCCACCACCAGTCGGGGATCAGCGCCTCATCCGCTTTATCCGGATCACCCATCCAGATCCACACCCAGTGAAATTTTTCCACGACCGGATAGGATCTGACCATTGCGCCGGGCGGCACGCTCGACTGGCCCGGCACCTCGACGCAGACGCCCGAGGCGTCGAATTTCAGCCCGTGATAGCCGCACTGCAGATCGTCGCCGACCACCGCCCCCATGGACAGGGGCAGATGACGGTGGCAACAGCGGTCTTCCAGCGCCACCACGGCGCCGTTCCCGGCGCGGTACATCACCACCGGCTGGTCCAACAGCGTGCGCGCCAATGGCGTGTCGCCGAGTTCCCGCGACCAGGCCGCCACATACCAGGAATTTTTCAAAAACATCATTGCTCTCCAACAGGACGCGGATTGAAATGTTGGTGCATTGAACTCAGGAATTGACCGAGCGTTTTCCCTCGCCCGGCTGTGAGTCCACCGGCTCCGCCTTCCCCGCTTCGATCTTTCTGGTTTCGACCCGGGTTGCCGGAAGCGGCCGCCGCAGCGACTCGGGCGTAATGCCGGCTTTGATCGCGGTCATCACGCCGACGGCTTCCCAGTAATTATCCACCACATGAAGCTGGCCGGGCGCCCAGGGCAGCGCCTGCAGATCGTTCTGCATGAGGTTTTCGTTTTCGCGCACGGCGATCACCGGGATGCCCTGTTCCAGGGCCGCCAGGGTCGGCAGACCGACGCATTTGTCGGGAATGACCAGGCAGGAGATGTCGGCGGCGCTGATCACGCCTGCCTGGCCCATGGCGTCCGGGTCGGTGACGATGCGCGGGCTGCGGTGCAGGCCTTTCAGCATGCATTGCACAAAGGTCAGCGACACGGCCTCGGCGGCGAGGCGCGGGTCGACCCGCCCCAGATCGAAATTGGCGACCTTGAGGCTTTCCAGCATGGGCGAATGGGCGGTGGGGATTTCATAGAGCAGCGACAGCGCGTGGGTCAGCATGGCTTCGACGCCGCCCCAGGGATTGGTCATCTTGCCGTCGCAGTTGAAATATTCTTCATGGTAGTCGTCATCGACCTGGATCACGGAGGCGATGGCCACGGCATCGAACCCGCCCAGGTTTTCGTCCAGCACGGCGCGGATGCGCTCCAGGCCCTCGACCTCACCCACGGCCCGGCCCGAGTCCGTGAATACCCCCGTCATGCGGAGCGGCGGGTCGAGCTTGACCAGTTTGGGGACGTCGAGCCCATAGGTGGCGCGCGCGGCGCTGACCGCGTTGATGTTGTCGTTGGCGAACATTTCGATCTCATGCTCATCGATGATCACCAGCACCCGGTTCGCCCGGACGCGCTGCAGCCCCGCCGTTCCCATCATCAGCCGCGTGATCGCGCTGCCTTCCACATAGAGCGCGTTGTCGGGCATTTCGTTGAGGTCGGAGGCGTTGACCACATTGGGATGGGTGATCAGCCTGTCACAGGCGGCGGCCAGCACCCGCGCCGCCGGGGTCGCATCGCCGGCATGTCCGCCGATCTCGGACCCGATGCCGGTCGGCACCAGGAACACGGCGGTGAAATCATCAATGCGTTCGATCTTGCGCCGCACGAAGCGAAAGATGGAATCGAGCCCTTCGGCGGCAACCGGTTCCAGCCCTTCAAGCGCGCCGAACTCACATTGATACTGGGCGTCATCCATGCGCGTGATGGCGAAACGCACGGGAACCGAGCCATCCGCCAATCTGAACTCCAGCGCCTTGCGGATATGGGCGATCAGGTTGCGGTGGCCCTGTGACGCGGGGATCGGAAATTCGGTCTCGGTCAGGTTCAAGCGCGTCACCTCAAATCCGATCGATGAAGCGGGCCGAACAATCGCCGGCGCCGAACCAGTCGACCGAAAACTGTTCCGCGGCCTTGGGGTCGAACTGCTTGCAGGAAAACATGTTGATATAGACCGCGCCCATCTGATCCAGCGCATGGATGACGATGGAACTGGTCAGGATGAACTGAACCGCCGATGTGCCCTGGGTATGGGGCGAGGTCTGCCTGTCTTCCTCGGGACGGCCCACATCGTCCCAAAAATGCAGATCCTCGCGCTCCATGTCGATGAGGTCGCACAGCTGCTCGAAATACTCAGCGATGCTTGCCCGGGTGAATGTGGACGCGTCGCAACCGTGCAGATCGAGGATCAGCTCAATGCCGTACTGTTCGGTCGTCATTGTGGGAGCCGTGCCGGCCTGTTTGTCTTCGATAATCATGTCCGCGGTTCCCGGATCACCGCACGGTGATGCAACATTGTTAAGTCCTTATATTGGTCGCGCATGATTAGGGCGATGCTCCGTGACGGTCAATCCAGGATGGCGTGGGGAATGAACCGGCAATCCTTGCCGGTGACCAGGGTCCGATCCTCCCGGATACATAATCCGACGGCCTTGCTGGCGACCAGCCAGCACCCGACCAGCGGATAGTTTCCGCCGATTTCCGGCAGGGGATGGAACCCCTGAACGATGTGAGCTTCCGCGCCATAGGGTCCGTCACTATGGAACAGGGTCTTGCCGCCCTGGACGATTTCGATATTCGCGCCCTGGCGAGACAGCAGGGGTTTGCGGACGTAAGAACCGGCCAGCATGTCGGAAGCGGGATCGCCGTCGAAAAACGCGGGCAGCAGATTGGGGTGGCCTTCGAACATTTCCCACAACAAAGGCAACAGGCCCTTGTTGGACAGAATCGCCTTCCAGGGCGGCTCGATAAAACGGACGCCGCTGGCCGGTACATTGCGGCCGAATTCCTCATCCATGATCCATTCCCATGGATACAGCTTGATCAGGGTCGTGATCACCTGATCGTCGGAATCGGTGAAGCGTCCCCGGTCATCGATGCCGATTTCCTCCATGGCCAGGAAGCGCGTGTCCATCCCCGCTT
>CALGIA010000081.1 GCA_937916005.1 uncultured Rhodospirillaceae bacterium | reverse complement strand
GCCTGCGGCCGCTACCTCGACCGGATTATCGACCGCGACAATATGTTCATGTTCGCCGAACGTCTTGTCATACTGGATTCGCGCCGGGTCGACACCCTGATGGTCACCCCCATCTGACGCAAGGAGCCAACATGTTCACGACCGAATGGACGACATCGCCGAGGGAGTTCGAGGTCGCGATCGAACGCAATTTCCGCATTCCGGTCGCGGACGGGATCACGCTGGATTCCGATCTGTTCCGGCCCGATGCGCCGGGAAAATTTCCGGTCATCCTGTGCGCCCACCCATACAACAAGCAGGCCCAATCGACGCCCATGCTGCCCGAAGGGGTAAGCTACCGGCGCGCCTTCATCGAATCCGGCGACTTCAATTTCTATGTGCGGCGCGGCTATGTCATGGTCATCATGAACATCCGGGGCACCGGCGCATCCGACGGGGTGTTCGCCAACCGCAATCCCGACGAACAGACCATCCGCGACATATACGACGCCATCGAGTGGCTCGCCGGACAGGATTGGTGCGACGGCAATGTGGGCATGATGGGCGTGTCCTATCTGTCGGTGGTCCAGAAACGGGTCGCCGCCCTGAAACCGCCCCACCTGAAAACCATCTTCGCGTTTTATGGCTGGACCGAAGGCTACCGCGATCTGTTCTATCACGGCGGTATTTTTTCCCACGGCTTCTTCTCGAGCTGGACCCGGAACCGGGGGCCGGGCATGCGCATCGACAAGGATCTCAAGGCGATCATGGGCGAGGCGGACTATGACGCCGCCCTTGCCAGCTTGCGCGCCGACCGGGAACTGATGAGCGTGCCGTTCCTGGCCGAGGTGATCAACGATCCGGAATCCGGGCTGCATCCGCTGGTGCTGGAAGTACTGATCCATTCACTGGATGATGACTGGCACCGGGACCGGGCGGTGGATTTTTCCGACGACGATCCCATCCCGGCCTATTTCGGCGCCGACTGGGGTATGTTCGGGTTTCACATGCCGGGCGACATGCGGGCGTTCAAGAACTGGCGCGGCACGCGGCGCATGATCATGGGGCCGCCGATCTATCTCGACCGGCCGGTCTATCAATACGCATACGAATCGTTGCGCTGGTTCGATTACTGGCTCAAGGGCATGGACAACCAGATCATGGACGAGCCCGCGGTCAAACTCTTCATTGTGGGGGCCAATGAATGGAAGACCGCTGAGGACTGGCCGGTTCCCGGCACAAGATGGACGCCGTTTTATCTGCACCCGGACGGCTATCTTTCGGAACATGAATGCTGGACCGATGACGCGGTGTCTTCCTATGCCGATTCCGCGTTCGAGCGCGGCGGCGTTGAATTCGCCACGCCGCCCATGGTGGAAAACACCGAGATCTGCGGCCCCATTGTGCTGAATCTATATGGCTCGACAACCGACACGGAGGTTCTGTGGTTTGCCAGCCTGTGGCTGATCGCGGAAGACGGAAGCCGCCAGATGCTGACACGGGGCTGGCTGCGCGGATCACAGCGCGCGCTGGATGACGAAAAATCCGAACCATGGCAGCCGGTCCATGCCCACACCAGCCGCGACCCCCTGACCCCGGGCGACATCTATGAATTCAACATCGAAATCCGCCCCTACGGGCTGCTGCTCAAGGCCGGGCAAAAGCTCGGGCTGGTGATAAAATCGGCCGATGACGAGGCGCCGACCAATTTCAACGAGCTGCTGGCCCATGGCCATGTGGCGCGCCCGAACGCATCGCGCGTCACATTGCACCACAATCTGAAACACCCGTCCCACCTGCTGCTGCCGATCACCAGGGGCAATGTGGTCGGCACCTATTTCTCGGGCGGAAACCTGCCAACCGTGGGGCCAAAGATGGGATAGCGCGGCGCGGGTTTCAGCGCGTCAGAATCAGGATCACGATGCCGGTCACCACAAGCACGATCCCCGCCACCTCGACCCGGCCGGTGCGCTCACGGAAGAAGAACACCGAGGCCATGAAGGTGAAGACCAGTTCGATCTGCCCGAGGGCGCGCACATAGGCCGCGTTCTGCAGGGTGAAGGCGGTGAACCAGGCCATGGAGGCCAGCGCGCCGCTGACGCCCACGGCGAGCGACCAGCGCCAGTGGACAAGCACGTCGATCAGCGTCCGGCGCTCCCTGACCCCGATATAGACCCCCATGACGACCGCCTGGATCACCACCGAGACCGCCAGCGTGTAGGCCGCAGCCATCACCGCGCCGTCATAGGCGAGCGACAGCGCCGCGCCGCGATACAACACCACCGATGCGCCCAGGAACGCGCCGCACACCAGTCCGATCACCGTCGGCTTTTCCGACAGGCCGGAGAGCAGCGTCTTGAAGCCGGTGCCGGTCTGCCCCATGGACAGCAGGATAACCCCCAGCACCGCGACCACGATTGCGGCCCCGGCCAAGACGGTCAGCGTATCGCCCAGGATCAGGAATCCGAGGATCGCGATCTGCACGATTTCGGTCTTGGAATAGGTCGTGCCGACGGCGAAGTTGCGGAACGAGAACAACCACATCAGCAGCACGGTGAAAATGATCTGCGCCAGCCCGCCGGCAACGCAATAGGCCAGGAACACCCCGTTAAATTGGGGCAGCGCCATGCCGCCCCAGCCGTGCAGCCCGGCCACATAGATCAGGGCGAACGGCCACGCATAGAGGAAGCGCACATAGGCCGCGCCCAGATTGGTGAGATCGCCCTTCAGATGTTTCTGCAGCGCCGAGCGCGTGTTCTGCAGGAACGCCGCGGCGATTGTGATCGGGATCCAGGCCTCCAAAATCGTCTCCCCCGGAGTCCGGACCAGCCCGCGATCACCAGATGTCTGTTCGGCGGATGAGCACGGGCCCACCGCTATCGGTGGCCCGACGATACACCCGCCTAGCCGAACCCGTAAAGTTCCGCCGGATTGTCGGCCAGCACCTGTCGGATGGTGGCGTCGTCGACGCCCCGGCTTCCGATCCAGTCCAGAATGTCGGCGTCACTG
>CALGIA010000080.1 GCA_937916005.1 uncultured Rhodospirillaceae bacterium | reverse complement strand
GGCCTCGTCGGTGGCAGTTTTGTTCTTCAGATATCCCTTCATGACGATATTGCCGCGATGCATGATTTCGCCCATGGTTTCGCCGTCTTTCGGGACCGGCCGCATCGTATCCGGGTCGGCGACCATGATGCCCTCCTGAAGCGGATAGGCGACGCCCTGGCGGGCTTTCAGGGCGGCGCGCTCGACCATGGGAAGGTCGTCCCATTCCCCGTGCCAGGCGCAGACCGTGTCCGGGCCGTAGGTTTCGGTCAGGCCGTAGACGTGGGTGACATGGAAGCCCTGGCTTTCCATGGCCTCGATCACGGCGGCCGGCGGCGATGCGCCCGCCGTCATGGCCTCGACCGTATGGGAAAACTCCCGCCGCGCGCCCGCGGGCGCGTTGGCCAGCATGTTGAGCACGATGGGCGCGCCGCAGAAATGCCCCACATTGTGATCGGCAATGGCGTCGAACACCGGCCCCGCCTCGACCCGGCGCAGGCAGACATGGGTTCCCGCCAGCGCCGTGATGGTCCACGGAAAACACCAGCCGTTGCAGTGAAACATGGGCAGGGTCCAGAGATAGACCGGGTGGGGCGGGATGGCCTGGGCCAGCTGGTTGCTGACGGCGTTCAGATAGGCGCCCCGATGGTGATAGACCACCCCTTTGGGGTTGCCGGTGGTGCCCGACGTATAGTTCAGCGCGATCGAGTCCCATTCGTCATCCGGGGGCGACCAGGCGAAATCAGGATCGCCGGCGGCAATAAAGGCTTCATAGTCGGTTTCACCCAATAATGCCCCGTTATCGCCCAGCGGATCATCGATATCGATCACCAGCGGGCGATCGCCTTCCAGCAGATCCAGCGCATCGGCGACAACGGCGGAAAATTCCCGGTCCGTGATCAGAACCCTGGCGCCCCCGTGCCCCAGAATAAAGGCGATCGTGGGCGCGTCCAGGCGGATATTGATGGCGTTCAGCACCGCGCCGGTCATGGGCACGCCGAAATGGGCCTCCAGCAGGGCGGGGACGTTGGGCGCCATGACAGCCACCGCATGGCCCTTGCCGATCCCCCGCGCGGCCAGGGCGCTTGCCAGCCGGCGGCAGCGGCGTTCGGTTTCCGCCCATGTAAAGCGCGTCTCGCCATGGATCACCGAAACCCGGCCGGGAAATACCGACGCGGTGCGCGCCAGAAAACTCAGCGGCGTCAGCGCCGCGTGATTGGCCGGATTGCGCCCCAGATCGTTTTCATAGGGATTGATGGTGGACTCGCGGCCCGTCATTCTGGGCTCTCCCTCGCATGGTCAACGAAATCGTTGCTGCGAAGGATACGGCCTCCAGCGCGCGTGGCAAGCCCCAAAGGCGGGCTATATCATGATTGGATCCGGGTGGAATCAAATAGGGAACAAAATCGATGAGCCGGATTCAAATTTCGAATCAAGAACTTGGAAACAAACAGCTTTTCGATTCTTAAGTTTGTTCTTGTTTTGTTTTTACATGAGGGAGAAAGCAGCCGGTCAATTGGGCGTTTTCAGCCGATCAAGCAGCTTGCGGGCGAGGTCTTCATCCTCGAATTTCGTGCCCATGGCAATGGCCGCTTCCATTTCGCGCAACGCTTCCTTTTGCCGACCCAGGGCATCGAGCGCGACGGCGATGTGGAATCCGATGGCGGGCTGGTCGTTGGCCCGGGCCTGGGCGTTGCGCAACAATCTCAGCCCCTTTTCCGTCTCACCGGTCTGGACCAGCATCCAGCCATAGGTATCGATGACGTGGGGCAGCTTGGGCGCCAGATCATAGGCCCGCTTGGCATAGGCGAAGGCCCGGTCATCGCCGCGCCGATGATACAGATTGGCGAGGTTGTTGATGATCATCACATCCCGATCGGACATCCTGGCCAGGGCTTCGTGATGGCTGAGCGCCGCATCCATATCGCCGATTTCCAGATAGGCCAGCGCCAGCACGCGCCGCGTCCTGCGGTCTTTCGGATAGGTCTGTATCCAGTCTGCCAGACCATTGACGGCGGCTTTCCTGTCGCCGTTCGCCCGGCGCGCCTGGAAAATCCGCCGGGCCAATGTACTGGTTTTGGTCTTGGCGAAGGCGGCCTCGTAGGAGGCGATGGCATCGCCGTAATGCTTGTTGCGCATCAGCACATCGCCCTTCACCGTATCGGCGACGGGGGAGCCGGGAAATTTGGTCTGCAGCGCCATAACCTTTTCGATGGCGGCCTGGAAACCTTCCAGATCATAGGTCAGCCGGGCCAGGGCCGCCTGTGCCGGCAACAGACGCGGGTCGAGATTCACGGCCGCTTTCAGGGAAAAGGATGCGCCCTCCAGATCCTGCAGGGCGAGCTGCGCCCGTGAAATCCGGTAGAGCTGGGGCGCGGTCTCGGCCGCCGCGTTGGCCGCGTTGCGATAGGTCTGGATCGCATCGGCCTGGTTGCCGCCGGCTATCTGGACTCGCGCCTTGGCGTCCAGCACCGCCAGATTGCGCGGCGCCCGGTTTTCCAGGCTGTCGATCATCTGCTTGGCTTCGGGGAGGTTGCCTTTCTGGATCAGCAGATTCACCAGGCGGAGCTGGGGTTTGATCGTTTCCGGGGCGGTCTTGCTGGCCCGGTCGAGCCATTTGATGGCTTCTTCCCGGTCGCCCTGGCGTTGGGCGATATCGGCCAGGGCGCTCATGGCGCGGGTCTGGCCCGGATCTTTTTCGATGATGGCCAGATAATGTTTCTTGGCGGCTTCCGGACCTTCCAGGCGTCCGGCGACGGTGGCCAGATTGTAGATTGCCGGCATGTAATCCGGTTTGATCGCCAGGGCCGCGAGAAATCTATCCCGCGCTTTTTCCAGCTGCCTGGCCTGAACATGGGCCGAACCGGCCAGATTATGGGGGAACGGATCTTTCGGGTTCGCCTTTTGCAGCCGGTCCGCGATTTCCAGCACGGAGTCCGTATCATGACGCCGCAGATGCATCAGCCCCAGCAAAGCGCCGGCGCGTCCGCGTCCGGGGCTGAGTTTGACGGCTTTTTCAAGCTCGTCGCGGGCCTGCTCCATCTGGCCGGTCGCCATGCGGCTGATGGCCAGCTCCGTATGGGCAATCGTGCTCTGGGGCGCCAGGGTCGCGAGTTTCTGGAAATATTCGGTCGCCTTGGCGTATTGCCGCAACCTGGTATGGGCGGTGCCGAGCAGGGTCAGCAATTGCAGATCCCTGGACGATGTCGCCAGGGCGGGTTCCAGCAATTTCAGCGCGTAGCCGGGATCGTTGCGCCGCAGATAGATCGTCGCCAGCATTTTGCGCGCGCTGATCACATGGGGCATCAGTTCCAGATAGCGCTGCAGCCGGGGCAGGGCATCCTCGAACCGCTTCAATGTATAGTGGATCGTGCCCAGCAGCATCAATGTGGGGGGATGATTGTTCACGAAATCGACGGGCAGCACATCGAGCCATTGATTGATGTCGTCGAGCAGGGCGGCGGCTTCCTTGTGCTTGTTCTGGCGGGCCAGAATCAGGGCGTGAAGCAGGCCGGCTTGCGGATGTCTGGGGATGATTTTACGGACGAAATCGATATCGGCCACCGCATCGTCCTGCCGGCCCAGCGCCAGCAGAACCGCGGCCCGGTCCACGCGGGCGCCGAGCATGGTGTCCGAGAGCGAAATGGCCTTGTTGTAATTTTCCAGAGCGCCCTTCCAGTCGCCCAGGTTTTGCCGCAGCTTGCCTTTCAGATGCCAGACATTTTCGTTGTCCGGCGCCTGCTTGCCGGCCCGGTCGATCAGCGCCCCGGCCTGTTTCGCCCGGCCCTGGGACAGCCGTAGCGAGGCCAGCCCGATCAGGGCCCGCACATGGCCCGGCTGCAGTTTCAGCGCCGTGTTGAACTCCCGTTCGGCTTCCCTGCCGACCCGGAGCTGGAGCAGCGCGAGACCGCGCAGGACACGCACCCCGGCCTCGATGGCGGCGGGGCGCTGGCCGGGCGGCAACTCACGCAGCAAAATCTCGAATTTGCCCTGGGTCAGGTAGGCCTCGCCCAGGGGCACCAGGGTCAGGGCATCGTCGGCGCCCGCGCCGCGCGCGATCTTGAGCTGGTTTTCCGCCGCCCCGCCGAGACGCATCTTGTTGAGAGTGCGGCCCAGCAGGATCCGGGCCGGCAGGCTCCCGGGATTGCGCTGCAGGGCGTTTTTGAGCTGGATCGCCGCGCCACGGTACTTGCCCTCATGAAACCGCTTCAGCGCGTCTTCGTAAAACCGCGATGACCCCCGTTCGTCGATGGCCTGTTCGGTCTGGGCCGCCATGACCGGCTCAAGGGGAAGCGCCAATGCCAGAAAACCCGCCAGAAAAGGCGCGGCCATCAGGGATCGGCTCGTTGTTCTGGTCATCAATCGGCTCCGGAGGAGGCTCTCATATAAGGGCACATTGTATAAGGGCACATTGGGCTTTCAGTTCAAGGGGGGCAATTCAGGGGTATGCGGTGACCGGTTTTGGGAACCGCGCCGGCGTCTCAGGACCGCCACGCCGATGATGCCCGCGCCGAATATCAAAAGGCTTCCCGGTTCGTCGACCTGGGGGGGCGGGATCTCGATATTTGTTGTGGTGATAAAGCTTTCGCTGCCGCCATTGGCAAAGTTCTGGACGTGGATACCAACCCTTAAGAGACCCGAATTGAGCGCATCGGTGAGAGCCTGGAAGTTCAGCGACGCGAAACTCAGCGTCACGCCTTCACCGGGATTGACGCCGTTCTTTGGCGAGGGGGCATCCGCGCCGACCGACAGCATGGTCTCGAATTGTGGATCGAGACTGTTGCCGCCGGGCAGGTTTCCCTCCCTGTCATCGAGGGAAAAATTGACCCCCGAGTCCCCGACAATGGTCAGGGTCGACGCATCCAGCGCCACGCCGTCATCGAAATAGATATGGGTGATGGTGGATTGCTCGGGTCCCGAATTGGCGAACTGGAACGATACCCCGCCGCCGCCCAAATCCGTAACATCCACGCTCAGCTGTCCCTCGCCGATGGCGGCGTTGCCCGCGTCATTGCTGGTGATGTTCCCGAATCCCAGCATCAGGGCCGAGGCCGGTCCGGGCGCCACGGCCCAAACGGCCAGCACCAGGACCGCAAGGCGGAGGAAGGGTAATTTACGGGAAAATCTGGTCATCTAACGCTCCGGCAAATGCGGCAAGGTGAGCCGCCCGGCATCATTAGACGCGAAATTCGTTAATTCCCGGTTTTCAAAGGGTTGGAAAGCGACCCTGAATCAAAACGGCGACCCGAAGGCCGCCGTTTTTAGATTTGCTTGAATGAGCCGCGTTCAGGTGTTAGCCCCACGCCGCCGCCGCCGGATATATCCCATCCCCGCGAGGGCAATGCCGAAGAGGCCCAGAGAAGCCGGTTCTGATACCTGCTGGCCGTCGCCGGCGCTGGCGAAAGACCATTCCTCGAACCCATCATGATTTTTGATGGCTTCGAAATAGAGCACGAAATTGTCTGTCAGCGCAGCGCCAGCAAAGAAGCCGACTGGAATCCTCACTACCATATCGCCTTTGCCGCTACCGCAATTTCCTTTTGTATCACAGATGCTGGCTTGCAACACAACATCGACATTTGTGGCTTTCCCGTCCGATTCAAGGTTCCGTGTTCCGTCAACATTCATTCCGCCATCCAGCGACCACATTGGATCTTCTGTCAGCAATGTGTTTTCGTTGGGATCAGCGTTGTCGAAGCGAGCTCCGCTATATCCAAAACAATTGTCGGGCATGTCGTCATCGCAAACCAGCCCAGCACCATCAACTTCAGGATTATCCAGCCCTGGGCCAACGAAAATCTGCATTTCCGTGATCACAATCAGATTATTTGCAGAACTGCTTGCGCCATGCTCATTGGCATCGAGTTTCAGAGTGACATAGCCGTCGGACGTATCAAGTTCCCCGAACAGAACCGACCGGGTCCAACCACTCGCCGGCGTTCCGTCGCTCGGCTTGGTTTCGTAGTTGATTTTATCAAATTTGCTGGCATCGGTATTAAAGCCGGCTTCGCTGCTGTAGGTGCCAGGGGGATTCAATGGATCGATTGGGTCCTGCCCGGTGGCATATTCCACATCTGCTTTAGCACCGGAATCCTGCACCCGCAGGAAGGGATTGAAAACGCCGGTTCCGGTCGAAGGTTCGGTCGGATTCGGCATTGCTTCGAATATGGTGCCGTCGGCGGTCTGACCATTGGGAATGCCACCGGAATCGGGGCATTCGCCTGGAGCACAAAGAATGTAAATCGTTTGATCGGGATCCTCGAGAATATAGTTCGCCGTATGACCCGGCGTTGCCGACATGGCGCCCAGGAAGGCGAGGGAGGAGATTGCTCCGGCGGTTAAAGCGCCTTTCAGGCGTTGTCCAATACGCATGTCATTCCCTTGGGTTACTGTGTGGTCGGCCCTTGCCGGGATCGCCACGAATTTTGTTTTTGTACCAATCATCATATCACTCACGGACTCCGGGCGTGTGTTTGCGCCAGCTTTCAAGATTATACATGCAATTTCCGTGCCAGATAGGTTAATCACGCCTTTTCAAGAGCTTGCGACGGGCCGGTTTTTGAAGGTGTAAAGAATCCCGACACTTTTCGCTGAAATCCGGGATTTTGTATCAAAACTGTAAAATTTTCCGACAAGCTCCGATAGGTCTTTTGTCATATACAAAACGGCGGCAATCAGGTCACCGTAAGCTTGTTTATTGAATTGCCGCATCAACGGCGCGGCGCGGCTTTATCAGGCAGTAACCCGCCGCCGCCGGATCATCCCAAGCCCGACCAAGCCAAGCCCGAAGATGGCGAGGGTACCGGGTTCGGGAGCCTTAACCATCTCGGACACAATGCCATTGGGTTGGCCAACCAATGGGTTTTTCCAATCAGGCTTATAGTATCGTAACTGGAAACTCGGGTCGTCGATAATCGGTATACCCGTTAGTACGACGATATCGAAAATCCACGTGTATACTGGGCCAACGATATTCGAAAGACTTGTCGTGCACGCGCTAACGGCACCGGTTGCGTCATCATCGCAAGCACCCAGGGCACCGCCCATTTTTCCCAATCCTAAAACCCAAGGTCCTTCGATTGGTGCGGCAATCAACGATGCACTAAGCGGAGTATCCGCGTAATACTTGATCCCGACGGCATTCACCCATCTGTCCGAACCATTAGTAAAGCCGGAAGTGTCGGCTACCAATTTTATGCGTAGGGTTTCCGTACCCCCATTATTGACCACATCATATTGGGTGAATGTATAAACGCCGCCCAAAC
>CALGIA010000079.1 GCA_937916005.1 uncultured Rhodospirillaceae bacterium | reverse complement strand
CATATGTGGGCCGACCGTTATGACGGCGACATGAGTGAAATCTTCGAATTTCAGGACCGCATTCGCGACGAAATCGTTGCCGCCTTGAAACTGAAATTGACCGCATTCGATGAGGAGCGGAGCGGCCGAAAACAAACCGCGAATTTCGAGGCCTACGACCTCTTTCTCCGAGGTCGCGCGGCATATTATCGCTATACGCCGGAAACCCTTCTTGTGGCGGAAGATTATCTTACAAAAGCGATAGAAGCCGAACCAAATTTGACCAACGCCTATGCCTATCTGTCCCGATGTCTCACCGGCAGATGGATACATAATTGGCCGGGCAGCGACGCGACATTGGATCGGGCAATTGAATTTGCCGAACGGGCTGTTGATCTCGACAAAACATCCGCATTGGGATTCGTCATGCTGGCCTTTGCACAGAATTTTGATCGCCAGTTCGAAAACTCTGAAACAAATTTTGAACGCGCAATAGTTCTAAATCCCAATGATCCGGAGGTGTATGGCACATACGCCGGTGCCCTTGTGTTCTGGGGCGACCATGAAAGAACATTGGAAATTCTTGATAGGGTGCACGAAATTGATCCAATCGGTCATCCGAATGCGGACTTTCTTTATGGCCAATGCCAATATTTAACCGGGAATTTCGATGCCGCTGCCGCCACACTCACCCAGGTAATCGGCAAACAATCCGGGTTTATTCCCGCGCGCCTTCACTTGATAGCGGCTTTAGCCGAGACTGAGAGGCTGGAGGAGGCTCGAGTTGAAATTAAGGAATTGCTGGCGGGTCACCCGCTATATTCGGTTGCCGACGCCGATAGGATTTACCCTTACAAACTGGAACGTGAAAAGCAGCAATTTCTCGACGGCCTGCGGAGAGCCGGATTGCCGGAAGGCGATACGTCGGCAGAAGAACACATCCCACTTTCGCTCCCAGACAAGCCTTCTATCGCGGTATTGCCGTTCGTCAACATGTCGGACGATCCGGAGCAGGAGTATTTCGCCGACGGCATTTCGGAGGACATCATCACCGCGCTGAGCCGCTTCCACTGGTTCTTCGTGATAGCCCGCAATTCGAGCTTTTCCTATAAGGGAACTTCGCCCGATATCCGCAATGTCGCCAAGGAACTTGGCGTCCAATACGTGCTCGAAGGCAGCGTCCGCAAAGGCGGAAATCGGGTCCGCATTACAGCCCAACTGATCGACGCGACCAGGGGGAACCATATCTGGGCCGAGCGCTATGACCGCGATTTGCATGACATTTTCGCTGTCCAGGACGAAATCACCGAAGCCATCACCGGCGCGGTTGCGCCGTCATTCATTGCCGCCGAGGCCCGCCGCGCGAGCGCCAAGGCACCGGAAAACCTTGATGCTTGGGATCTGGTCATGCGGGGAAACTGGCATCTATGGCGTTTGACACGAGCAGACGTAGAGGAAGCAAAGCAGTTGTTCCAGGAGGCAATCGCCATCGATCCTGATAGCTATATGGCCCATGGTGGTTTGGGAATTGCGTATCCGCTCGCGGCGGGAATGGGATTGGCTGAATGTGAAATGGACGAGAGCCGGGAAGAAGGCTTCAAAGCGGCGCGAAGGGCGGTCGCACTGAATGACCAGGATGCCCAAGCCCATATTTCCCTGGCAATGGTGTTGTCGATATGCGCGCTCGACAATTCCGCCGCGTTGGTGTCTTGCCGCAAAGCACTGGACCTCAACCCGAATTTTGCCTTCGCTGAAGGGCTGATGGGGCTGGTGCAGGCTCATCTGGGTGATTACGACGAAGCAAACTTGCATCTCGACAAGGCGACCCGGCTAAGCCCCCGTGATCCAGCGCTACCCTGGTTAGGTTTGGCGCGTGTTATTGCGCCACTGGTCGCAAATTTGCCTGAAGAATATCTCGACAGGGCGAAGGAACTTACCGATACCGCAACGGAATTTGCTGCCGGATGGCGACATGTCGCGGCGGCCTATATGATGCAGGGCCGTCTCGAAGAAGCGAAAGCCGCAATCGCGCAGGTTCTAAGACTGAACCCTGATGACAGTCTGGAAGCAGTTCGCCGGTCGATTCCTATTTCCAATCCCGACGTTCGCGAACAATTTCTTACTAATCTCGCCAAGGCCGGTTTGCCGGAATGAGAGTCCTGATCTGTTCCCCTGAATTACGCAAAGGTCCCTCATGGGGTGACGAAGATATCGGCGTCGCAAATCCAGCTGGCGCGGTCCGGGGGATCCAGATCAGGTTCTCGTGATCCAGCAGCGACAGGCTTGGCAAACGTGATAATCTGCGGTGCCTGACAAACGAAAGGATCTGCCTGTGAGACTTGCCGTACCCGATCTGATTTCCAACTCGTACTTTCCCGCCGTGGCCGCCGATGTGCTGGGGTTTTATGACGCCGAAGGGCTCGATCTCAAGCATGAGCTGCTGTTCCCGGTCGATGCCTGCTATCGCGCGCTGCGCGACGGCGAGATTGATTTCGTTGGCGGGTCGGCCCATGCGACATTGGCCGGGTTCCCCGATTTCGAGGGTGCGCGTCTGGTGGCGTCCCTGTCACAGGGCATGTACTGGTTCCTGATCATGCGGTCCGACCTCAATGTGGCGCGGGGCGATATCGATGCGGTGAAGGGCCGCAATATCGGGGCCGCGCCCTGGGTCGAACTGGGCCTGAAGCGCCTGCTGACCGAAGCTGGTATCGATCTGGCGGCCGACAACGTGACCATCGCGCCCGTGCCCGGCGCGATCCAGCCCGGGGTGTCGTTCGGCATGATGGCCGCCAAGGCGCTGGAAGAGGGCAAGCTGGACGGCTTCTGGGCCAACGGCATGGGGGCCGAAACCGCGATCCGCCGGGGCGTGGGCAGCCTGGTGCTGGATGTACGAAGGGGCGACGGCCCGAAATCGGCGTTCAACTATACCCAGCCGGTTCTGGTCGCCCGGGAAGACATGATCCGGGACGACCCGGATACGGTCGCCGCCGCCGTGCGGGCCATCGTCAAGACCCAGAACGCCCTGAAGGCCGATATCAGCCGCGCCACACTGGTCGGCGAAAAGCTGTTTTCGCCCGACGAGGCCGCCATGATCGGCGATGTGGTCGCGCGCGATCTGCCGTTTTACGATGCCCGGATCAGCGAGGAATTCGTCGCCGGCATGAACCGGTTCGCGGTCCAGATGGGGTTGATGGACGCGCCATTGCCCTATGACCGAATCGTTGCGACCCAATTCAGCGGAATCTGGGCATAAATTGGGCCTTGAAGCGTGAATCGAGACGCGCCATAAATAACGCCTTCCCGCAAACAACTGAAAGGAGGTGATCCAGTGTCTTCAAGTCTTGATCCGCAATTGTTGGATACCGCGAACTGGGTCTTCACCGTTTCGGAGTCCCGCGCCAGATAGCATGGCGTATCGCGGTTGGTTTCCGACCGCGGTCTGACAATTGAAGGGCCGCCCCCAGCAGGGCGGCCCTTCTTCTTTGCGCGCCCCTGCCGTCCGCGCTACAACGGAAATCACAAGAACTGGGGAGACATCATATGCGCGTCAGCGCCGGGCTGCCGACCGGGATGGAAGGCCTGACCTATCCGATCCCGTTTTCCGATCCGGAGGCGGTCATCCGCATCGCCCGGCATGCCGAAAAGCTCGGCTATCATTCGGTCTGGGGCAATGACCACATGACCACCCAGAATTACGTTCGGGCCGAGTTCGAAACCCCGCCGCGTTTCTGGGAACCGCTGGTGACCTATGCCTTCGTCGCCGCCGAAACCACCACGCTCCGGTTCGGCACGGGCATTCTGGTTCTGCCCATGCGGCGCGATATCGTGGTCACCGCCAAGCAGCTGGCCACGCTGGATCATTTTTCCGGCGGGCGGCTCGAAATCGGCGTCGGCATCGGAGCCTATCGCGAGGAATTCCTGGCGCTGCAACCAGGCGCGAAACTGCCGCGCGGCAAGATCCTCGATGAAGGCATCCCCGCTTTGCAGGCGCTACTGCGCGACCGGGTCGCCAGTTTCGACGGCGAATATTTTGCCTATCGCGATGTGGAGCTGTATCCCAAGCCGAAACAGGACCATGTGCCGTTTTATATCGGGGGCAATAACGCCAATAATCTGCGCCGGACGGCGAAATGGGGCGATGGCTGGCTACCGGCGGCGGTACATCTCGACCAGATAAAAAAAGACGTGGCCAGCTTGCGCGACCTCACCGAGGCGGAAGGCCGCGATTTCAGCAAGATCGAGGTCGCGCCGCAATATATCGTCCACATCGGCAAGACCCGCGAAGCGGCGCTCGAGCGGTTCAACCAGACCCAGATGTGCGCCCATCTGACGTCCTTGCGCCAATCAACCCTGAAGGATCAGGGCGCGCTGGGGCATGAGGACATCAATCTGATCGGCACGGCGGAAGATGTGATCGAGCGCGCCAACCTTCTGGGCGAGGCGGGGGTGACCCACCTGCTCGGGCTGTATTTCGCGGCGAACGATATCAATGAACTGCTCGACCAGATGCAGATCTTCGCCGAAGACGTGGTTCCCCATGTGCGTTAGGGGAATTTCGTGAGATTCGGCGCCGGCGCGCTCCTAAAAACTTACCCGTCGATGCCTTCGATGATCCGCACGTCGCGCTCGGCGGCGTCGCCCAGCGCCGCCAGGGCCGCCTGATAGGCCGCGCCTTCATAGGTCGCCACGGCGGCGTCGAAGCTGTCGAATTCCACCACGACGCTGCGCTGGTCAATTCCGGCCTCATAGGGCTGGACCTTGCCGCCGCGCGCCAGAAACCGCCCGCCGCCGGCCGCGATTGCCGGTCCCGCCAGGGCGGCGTATCCCGGCAGCGCGTCCGGATTTTTGATTTGCCGGTATAATCCAACCCAATATGCTTTCGCCATTGTCTTCCCCAATCTGGTTATTTAACCGCGCTTAAAGTTGATCCGATTTCCGCCGGTTCCACAAGACCGTTGAGAATGACCTGATCCAGCCCCGCCTTGTGATATTCCCCTAGCCGCGCACGGGCCTGCCGCGCATCGCCGCAGGCCGCATGGATCGCCGCCACCTCGTCGGTGACCAGCTGGTCGACAACGCTCCAGTCTTCGCGTGCATAGGCCGCGCGCAGGGCTTTCTGGTCCAGCGCCGCGCCGCCCATGGCCACATTCATGGCATGGTGTTCGCCGCGCAGGATGAACCCCAGCGTGCGCCGCACCGGGTCGATGGCCGCGTTTTTGTCTTCGCCGATGCTGGTATAGACGATGCCGTAGTTTTTGACTGTCCTACCCCGGGCTCCCTTTTCCACGCGATCAAGGCACCAGCGCACGAAGGGCGCCGATGTGGCGCCGGAAATGATCACCCCGTCGGCGTGGCTGCCGGCGAGTTCCAGCATTTTCGGCCCCGACGCCGCCAGCACGATGGGAATCTCGCACGGCGCATTGGCGAGCCGCCGTTCGGAGACCCGGAAAATTTCGCCCTGATGATCGGCGGCCCCGCCCGCAAACAGCTCACGGCATATGTCGATCGCCTCGCGCAATGTGGCCAGGGGCCGCGCGCGCTGAATTCCCGCCGCCGCCAGGTCCGCCGGCGCGCCCGCCCCAAGGGACAGGATCACCCGGCCCGGATACAGCTCATCCAGCGTTGCCGCCGCCATGGCGGCATGGACCGGGTGCATGGCGTAGGGGCTGATCGCCATCAGGGCGACTTTCAGGATTTTGGTCGCGGCCAGCGCCGTGGCGGCCAGGGCGACGGGATCGCGCAGGAACAGATGGGTCGCGATCCAGACCGTGTCGGCTCCACCGTCCTCGGCGGCGCGCGCCTGGTCGGCGATGTGGCCGGCGGGCGTGAAGCCGTCGATGGAAAGACCCAGTTCAAACATTGTATTTGTATATTTCCCCGAGGGCGCGCAGCACCGAGTCCAGATCGGGCGCAACCTCGGGCGCGCCGAGCTGGGGGATGCCGTCCATGCCGAAATCCTTCAGGCCGGTCGCGGTCAGGATGGCGACCACTTTTTCGTCGGGCTTGATCATGCCCGATCGGGACAGCACATCCACGGCGGCGAAGGCGGCGGCCGACGATGTTTCCGCCGACAGGCCGGACCCGGCGGCCAATCTGTCCCGCGCGTCGATCAGGGCCGTATCGTCCAGCGCCACGGCTACCCCGTTGGAATGTTTCAGGGCGTGGCGCGCCTGATAGGTCGCCCGTGTGACGTCGATGGAGTTGGCGATGCTTTTGCTGTTGCGCGGCACAATTGGCGGCATGTCGATGTCTTGCGCGGCGGCGGCGGCCAGCGAGCCCGATGTTTCCGCCGCAACCAGACGCGGGCAATTTTCGATCCAGCCCCAGCGCTTCATCTCGTCGAAGCCTTTCCAGATGCCGTACAGCGCATCGCCATAACAGACCGGCAGCACACACCAGTCGGGCGGGTCCCAATCGAACTGTTCGGCGATTTCATAGGCCAGGGTCTTGTACCCCTCGATGCCGATAGGGTTGCTGCCGATGGCGGGGCCGAAAAACGGCGATGTGGGAAACCAGCCATAGTCACGCACCGCCCGGGACAGCACTTTCCAGCGGTCCTCCATGGTGGGCACGGTCAGGACCATGGCGCCGTAGGACCGCATCTGGGACACGATGGCCCCCGCCGCGCCTTTATAGGTCAGCACCACGCAGGGCAGGCCGGCCCGGGCCGCATAGGAAGCCGCCGCCGCGCCCGCATTGCCGGTCGAGCTGGTGGCGATGGCGGGCGCGCCGATTTTCCTGGCCCAGGACACCGCCACCGTCGCCAGCCGGTCCTTGAACGACCAGGTGGGGTTGCGGGATTCGTCCTTGACCCAGATCGGGCCGTGACCGAAGCCGTCGATGGCGATGATGGGCGTCATCCCTTCGCCCAGGGTGACCGCCTCATGGGCGGCGAGCGGCAGGTGATCGGCGTAGCGCCACAGCGAACAGGGTCTGGCCGGCAGATCATCGCGCGAGGGCGAATCGCCCGCGCCATAGCGCGGCGTCAGATTGCTGGCCACGCCGTCGTCGGCGCACCGCGCGCACTGACGGTCGAATGCGTCGAGCGGATATTCCTGTCGGCACCTCACACATTCGAGGCATTCCGGTTGCGCCATGGTCTCTCCCTTGCAGGGCCGAACCCTATCCATTCAGACGCCGCGCCGGAAGTGTGAATTGTGTAATCGGTTTCGACAGGCCGGGCCGGGTCGCCTATGATGTTCCCGAACAGGCGGGGGATGGATCCATGGGTGAATACGCACTGGGACAGGCGGTGCCGAGGTCGGAAGACCCCAGGCTGCTGAAAGGCGGCGGGCGCTATATCGACGATATGGTTCTGCCCGGCATGGCGGTCGGGTATGTACTGCGGTCGCCCCATGCCCACGCCAACATCCGGTCCATGGATACAAGCGCCGCCAAGTCCGCGCCCGGTATCCTCGCCGTGATTGACGGCGCGGACTGGGCGGCCAATGATTTCGGCGACATGCCCATCGGCAGCGGCCGCAAACAGCGCGACGGGTCGCCGCTTTTTCAGCCGCCCTTTCCCGCTCTGGTGAAAGACCGGGTCCGCTGGGTCGGTGATTATGTCGCCTTCATTGTCGCGGAAACCCTGAACCAGGCCAAGGACGCGGCCGCCTTGATCGAGATCGATTACGAGATTTTGCCGTCGGTCACCGATACGGAACAGGCGGCCCAGCCTGGCGCGCCGCTGGTGTGGGACGATTGTCCGAACAATATCTGTTTCGTTCATCTGGGCGGCGACAAGGACGCCACCGATGCGGCGTTCGCAAAAGCCGACCACGTGGTGCGCGAGAAATTCGTGATCAACCGGGTTACCGCCGCCACCATGGAGCCCCGCTCCTGCGTCGGCCAGTACACGGCGTCGGAAGATCACTACACGATCTATACGACCCTGCAGCAGACCCATCCCTATCGCGCGGTTTTGGCCAAGACGGTTCTGAACGTGCCGGAAAACAAGGTGCGCGTGGTCACCGGCGATGTGGGTGGCAGCTTCGGCATGAAGTCGGAAATGTATAACGAGGTCGCGCTGGTGCTGTATGGCTCCAAACTCACCGGACGACCGGTCAAATGGACCAGCGACCGGTCCGAATCCTTCGTCAGCGACGCCCATGGCCGCGACAATGTGTCGGTCGGCGAGCTGGCGCTGGATAAAGACGGCAATTTCCTCGGCCAGCGGGTCACCACCATCGCCAGCGTCGGCGCCTATCTGATGGCCGCCGGCGTCAACCCGATGGTGGCCAATCTGGGGACGTTGGCGGGGGTCTATACCACGCCGGCGATCCATGTGGACGTGACCGCCGTGTTCGCCAATTCCAACCCGACCCGGCCCTATCGCGGCGCGGGGCGGCCCGAAGCCGCCTATGTAATCGAACGGCTGATCGATCTGGCCGCCGATGAGCTGGGCATGGACCCGGCCGAATTGCGCCGCCGCAACACCATCGCGCCTGGTTCCATGCCCTACAAGACCGCCTTGACGTTCACCTATGATTGCGGCGAGTTCGAAAAGAACATGGACATGGCGCTCGACATGTCGTCCTACGCCGATTTCCCGGCGCGCCGCGACCAGTCGAAATCCCGGGGCAGGCTGCGCGGCATCGGGTTGTCCAACACCATCGAACGGGCCGCGGCCCCCGGCATCGAAGGCGGCGAAATCCGTTTTGATCGTGCGGGGACCGTAACGATACTGTCGGGTTCCAACACCCAGGGCCAGGGCCACGAGACGGTCTATAAACAGCTGGTCTGCGACCGGTTCGGGCTCGACCCCGACGATGTGGAATATATCTGGGGCGATACGGACAAGGTCGCCTATGGTCACGGCACGGGCGGGTCGCGCTCGGCCACGCTGGGCGGCTCCGCGCTTCACATGGCCGCCAACAAGATCATCGAGAAGGCGACGAAACTGTCGGCCCATATGCTGGAAGCCGCCGACGCGGATATGGAGTTCTCCGAAGGCGTGTTCACCGTCGCCGGCACCGACCGCAAGGTGACCCTGACCGAAGTGGCGCGCGCCGCGTCCAACCCGGCGGCGCTGCCCGACTTCATGGAGCCGGGGCTGGTGGAAAGCGCGGTCTATGCGGCCAAGGTCAACAACTATCCCAACGGGTGCCATGTCTGCGAAGTGGAAATCGACCCGGACACCGGCGTGATCGAAATCGTCGATTACAACGTGGTCGACGACGTGGGTTCGGTCATGAACCCGCTGCTGCTGAAAGGCCAGATCCATGGCGGCATCGCCCAGGGTGTCGGCCAGATCCTGATGGAAGACATCGCGTTCGACCGTGACTCGGGCCAGCTTCTGACGGGCAGCTTCATGGATTACGCCATGCCGCGCGCCGATAATTTCAGCAACATCGAGATCAAAAGCAATCCGGTGCCGACCAGATCCAACCCGCTGGGGGTCAAGGGCGCGGGCGAGGCGGGCACGGTCGGCGCCATGCCGGCGCTGGCCAACGCCATTGTCGACGCGCTGTCCCCGTTTGGCATCAAACAGGTGGACATGCCGGCGACGTCGGAACGAATCTGGCGGGCCATCCAGACCACCAAGGCCGGAGAATAATTTACCGTTGATGTCTTCCCCAGACCAAATGCCAAACCCATTGCAAGACACCTTGCAAGGCACCAAGCACCAGATACTGAAAGACGTTTTCGGGTTCGAAAAATTCCGCGCCGGACAGGAAGATGTGATCGACACCCTGCTGGCCGGGCGTAATGTGCTGGCGGTCATGCCCACGGGTTCGGGCAAGTCGCTGTGTTTCCAGGTGCCGTCATTGATGATGCAGGGTCTGACCATCGTGGTGTCGCCCCTGGTCGCCCTGATGCAGGACCAGGTGGCGGCCCTGAAGCTGGCGGGCGTTGCGGCCGAAACCATCAACTCGGCCCATAGCCGGGAAGACAATGTGGCCACCTGGCGGCGCGTGGCGGCGGGCGAGATCAGGCTGCTCTATCTGGCGCCGGAGCGGCTGATGACCGCCCGCATGCTGGAAGCGCTGGGCCGGCTCGACATCAAGCTGATCGCGGTGGATGAAGCCCACTGCATTTCCCAGTGGGGCCCTGCCTTCCGGCCGGAATATGAAGACCTCGCCCGCCTGCGGGACAT
>CALGIA010000078.1 GCA_937916005.1 uncultured Rhodospirillaceae bacterium | reverse complement strand
GAGCCCATCTGGTGGGCATCGCCAGCGCGAAAACGCTGAATGCCTTTCCACCCGATCCGCTGCATCCACAAACCCCGGATCGCATTTCGCCATACGCCAAATCGGTCATTGTAATCGCCCAGAAAATCCCGACCGGCGCGTTTCGTTGCAAGACCAACGTGCCGGTCCAGTATATCGACATGCTGGTGCTGCGGCGCATGGACAAGATCGCCTACCGGCTGGTGGATGAGCTGGAACGGCGCGGTTATCCGAGTTTCGTGACCGCTGCGCAGGAAACCGACTGGACTCTGAAACGGGCCAGCTATGGACGGCTGTCGACACGTCATCTGGGAATCGAGGCTGGACTTGGCACCTTCGGGCTTGAGGTCAATATCCTGACCCCTGAATTCGGGCCGAGGATTTATCTGACCGGCGTTTTGACGGAATTGGAACTGGAGTCGGACAAGCCGATCACCGAGCAGGTCTGTATCGGTGAATCCTGCAGTCGCTGTCTTTACGCGTGTCCATCGGACGCCGTGCGCCATTTCGGCATCGACAAGCGGGCCTGCGCCACCGAAGCCCAGGAATTCGGTTTCGCGACGATCCTGAAATACTGGCAGCATTTCATCGCCGCCGATGGGGAAACCCGCAAGACGATGCTCCACGACCGGGAACTGTTCGGGTTCTGGCAGGGGCTGCTGCGGGTCGTGGGGTCCTTCGGCGACTGCCCGCGCTGCCTGGCCGTATGTCCTGTCGGCAATGATTACCACGCTCATTTGTCCGATGTTCAAAAGACAATTCCGGAAAAGACCCCGGAAAAAATCGCCAAGGCGAAGGGCTTCAAGGAAGACCGTAAATCCGGCGCCGACATAGACGGTCTGAATGACTGGAACGTGCGCTGGGTGGGCGCGGATGGATACCAGGGCATGGTGGCGCGCCAGCTACAGGCATTCAAAAAGGAACAGGCCGAGCGTGAAGCGCAAGCGGCTGTGGATGGGGACAGCTAGGTCAGTTATATGGTCAATGCATTTCAGATGCCGCTTGATGCGGCGACAATCAAGGACAAGGCGCGCGCGCTGGGCGCCGATCTGGTTGGTATTGCCGACGGCAGGGTCATGGATGAATATCCACCCGATCCGCGCGATCCCAGAACGCCTTCAGGCATTACGGCGTTGGACGGCGGCCGCGTGATCATCATGGCCAAGCGCTATACGGCGGGCACCACGCGCATCGCCAAATGGGATGAGCGGCACAAATATTACAATGACGAGATCACCCTGACGATGCTCGAGGAATCGTCGCTGGAGATGGTCTATTGGCTGGAAGATCACGGTTATCCGGCGATCATCATTCCGCCGACCCATGTGGACCCCTGGAAATATGACAACGACCCCAGTAAGCATCTGTCGACCCTGCTGTCGCTTGGACATGCCGCGGTTGAGGCCGGTCTCGGGACCCTGGGGCTTAATCTCCAGCTCCTGACGCCGGAATATGGCCCGCGTGTGATCGTGACGGCGGTTATGTGCTCGGTGGAGTGTGAAGCCGATAAACCGATGGTGACGGCGCTCTGCAAGGGGCCGCAATGCGGGCGCTGCCTGAGCGCATGTCCCGGCGATGTGGTGGGCGAGTGGGACCGGGACTGGCCGGGCTGCGACCGCTACCGGTCTCCGCACGGTTTCGCCCAGTTGACCGATCATCTCGGCAATATTTTCGGCGCGGAGAACGACGAACACCGACTGGAATTGCTCCGGTCCGAGGAAAGCTTCAATCTCTGGCAGAGCATTCTGCGTGGCTCTGGTGTGATTACCGGGTGCCGGCGTTGCCAGGATGTCTGCCCCGTGGGGGCCGATTACGAGACCATGCTGAAAGATGCGCTTGATGACATCCCCGAGGCCACGCCGGAAAAATCGGCGCGGCTGAAGGAGATGATCGAACGGGAGACCGCGGGCGGGCAATCCGATTCCCGGCGGGCCCAGAACCGCTGGATCGGGAAACCCGAGTGAGCATGTATGCGCCTTTGCCCATGGGGCTGCCCGAAAGTCGGGAACAAATCGAAGCGATTCAGCGAGAGCGGAAAGTGGTTGCCGTCGAACGCGCCCGGCGGTCGCCGTTCTGGCGTCCCAAGCTGGAGCATATCAATATCGCCAAGCTCGACGACCCGGAAGAATGGGCC
>CALGIA010000077.1 GCA_937916005.1 uncultured Rhodospirillaceae bacterium | reverse complement strand
CACGGTGCGGTGAAGGATGCCCTGCGCCTGGGTGCGATCGGCTATCCTCGCTCGCCTACCCGGACCTGCCGCAGGAAGAGATATTCGAAGCCGTGGCCACCTTTTACAAACGCTTCTATTTCCGCCCGCGCAAGATCACCGAAATCACGCTGGAGATGCTGCGCAGCTGGGACATGATGAAACGGCGGCTGCGCGAGGGCGTCGAGTTCATGCATTTCTTGAGGGCCCGGGAGATGACTTCTTGAAGCGTCTGATTGTGACGGGTGACGATTTCGGTGCCTCGGACACGATAAATGAGGCGATCGAACAGGCGCACCGGCAAGGCATACTCGGCACCACCAGCCTGATGGTGGGCGGGCCGGCCGCCGAGGACGCCGTGAAGCGCGCCCGAAATATGGCGGATCTGCGGGTCGGGCTTCATCTGGTGCTGGTCTGCGGTCGGCCAGTGCTGCCGGCGGCCGAGGTGCCGGACCTGGTCGACGCAAATGGTGATTTTTCCACACGGCTCGTGCGCGCCGGCGTTCGTTTTTTCTTTCGGCCGAGCGTGCGCCGCCAGCTCGCCGCGGAAATTCGGGCCCAGTTTGAAAGTTTCCGGGCCACCGGGCTGACGCTCGATCACGTCAATGCTCATAATCACATGCACCTGCATCCGACCGTGCTTGGCCTTATGCTGCGCGTTGGCGCCGACTATGGGCTCCGCGCCGTGAGACTGCCGCACGAGCCTTTTTTGGCGTCCTGGCGCGCCACGGGCGATGGGTTGCTTCGCCGGATCGCCAACGACCTGCTGCTTTGGCCGTTACTTGCGCTGAATCGCCGGCGCCTGACCCGCGCCGGCATGGTCTGCAACGACTATGTCTTCGGCATGAATGACACAGGCGCCATGGACCGCGACCGCCTCCTGGGCTTTCTCGCCAATTTGCCCGACGGCATATCGGAAATCTATTGCCATCCCGCGACGGGGCCCTGGGCCGGTATGGAGGCGGCGGCGGCGCGATATCGTTTCGCCGACGAGTTCGCGGCGCTAACCGATGCGACAGTTGCGGCGGCAATCCCAGGGCTCGGGATTGAGTGCACCGCATTCGGTTCGCTGGCGGCGGGCGTAAAACATTGACTGCTCCGGTGGCCCGGCGGGCGGTAAAAATCGGCAGCAGTCTGGCAATGCTCGCCGGACTGGCCGCGATTGTCGTGCTCACAGCTTATCAGGGTTTTGCCGAGGTCGGCCAAGTGTTCGCGGCGGCGGGCTGGGGCATTGCGCTGGTGACGGCTTTTCACTTTCTGCCGATGGTAGCGTCGGCCCTGGCCTGGCGCGCGGCGGCGGAGTCGATCACCCGGAGCAAGGTATCGGTTTTCCTTTGGGCAAGGCTTCTGCGCGAAGCCGTAAACGGATTGCTGCCCGTGGCCCAGGTTGGCGGCGACATTGTCGGCGCGCGAGTTCTGACATTTCACGGCTGTGGAGCGCCGGCCGCCGGCGCTTCTGTCCTGGTGGATATGACGCTGGAATTTCTAACCCAGATCGTCTTTACCGTGATCGGCCTGGGTCTCCTTGTCGCCAATGGCGGCGGCGAGATGACGAGCTGGGTGGCCGTGGGGCTTGCGGTCGCGATGCTCGCGGCAATAGGATTTCTGCTTGCCCAACGTTGGGGGGTGTTCCGACTGCTGGAAAAACTGCTCGACCGCATGGCGGCTTTTTTCGACTGGCCGGCATTGGGCTCGCTTGCCAATCTGCACGATACAGTCATGACAATCTATCGCGACCGCCGTGCCATGACTGGCGCAATCTTATGGCATATGGCCTCCTGGATTCTCGGCGCCGTCGAAGTCTGGCTTACGCTCCTGGTCCTTGGTGCGGACGTGAGTTTCGCCGAGGCGCTGGTCATCGAGAGTCTCGGCCAGGCATTGCGCACGGCGGCATTTCTGGTGCCCGGCGCCTACGGTATCCAGGAAGGTGGCTATATGCTCCTCGGCGTTCACTTCGGGCTCGCGCCAGAGATCGCCCTCTCGGTCTCGCTGATCAAACGCGTCCGCGAATTTGTACTCGGCGTGCCTGCAATACTCGTCTGGCAGTTCATTGAAGGCCGCCGCCTCCTGGCCGCCGCCGACACGACATCTGAAGAAGGCGCATGATTTCGATCAAAACCCCTCCTTATGTCTCATGGACCCATCGATTGTCCCGCCTCCTGGTGCGGCCGATGCTTGGCACGCGGATCACACCGAACAATCTGACCACCGGCCGGCTCGTCACCGGGATCGCCGCCTGCGCCGCCTTTCTGCCGGGCGATCCGGGGTGGGATCTGTGGGGCGGCGTATTGTGGCTGGTATCGTGTCTGCTCGATCGCGCTGATGGTGAACTGGCGCGTCTGAGCGGCGCCTCGTCCGAGTGGGGGCACCGATATGATTACTATTGCGATGTGGTCGTGAACAGCCTGTTTTTTCTGGCCATCGGCATCGGCCTGCGAAACAGTGATCTCGGCGGCTGGGCCGTTGTGCTTGGCGCGCTTTCGGGCATGTCCGTGGCCGTCGCCTCGGTGTGGTCGGAGCAATTCGAAAAACTGTCCGACGGCAGCGACAAGGCTTATGCCGGCATTCTCGGATTTGACTTTGACGATATCCTGTATTTATTCGGCCCCGCCGCCTGGTTCGGCCTGTTTCCGTATATCCTGGTAGGCGCGTCGGTTGGCGCCCCGATCATGGCGTTACTGACATGGGTGCGTCTCGTTCGGCTTCGCGGACGGCGTGCGGGTTGACCGCGGGTTGAAGCAGGCTCTTGCTCACCATTAAATCGGGACAAGTCCATAATAGGATGTGATAAACAGGGTATAGCGGCCTGATCAGACATGGGAATACATCTTTACCCCAATGCCAATACCCCAATGCGAACCTTTCCAAAGAGGTGGAATCACCTCAGCGCAGCACCCATTTTATATCTCGCCGTAATCCGAAAGAGGCGCTCTTTCAAATGACTTTTCTGTCTCGCGCTGAAACCGCGCTCAAGTCATGGGTGGGCTTGGTTTGCGCCCATGCGGGCCTGGTGCTGGTCCTCACCGTTCTTGCAACGCTAGCCTGCGGTTACTACGTGGCCGTGAATATCGGCATCAACACAGACACCTCGAAGATGCTTGCCTCCGACCTGCCCTACCAAGAGGCAAACAGGAAAATCGATCGGCTGTTTCCAGCGACCGACAGTAATCTCGTCATTGTCGTCGATGGCGAAAATCCGGATCATGTGGAGAGCGCTGCCGCCGCGCTCGCTACGGCGCTGGCGAATGATACCGATTCCTTCGCGCGGGTGTTCTACCCTCAAGGCGATAAATTCTTCAAAAAGAACGGTCTTCTCTATCTGTCCACGAAAGATCTGGGCGTGCTGAGCGACAGGCTGGCGCAGGCTCAGCCGTTGATCGGCGCTCTGAGGCGCGACCCCAGCCTGCGCGGATTGGCCGACGTGCTCGGACTTGCGCTCGGGGAAGCGGCCAAGGGCAGGGACGGGAGTGCTTTCGAAATAGCGCCGGTCCTGACCCGAATCGCCGAAGTCGCGGAAGCGCAAGCCGAGGGTCGTCCGAAACAGCTCTCATGGTCGACCCTCATCGCCGGGGACAACAGCGACCTCGTGGGAAAAAACCATTATATCGTGGTTCGTGCGAAGCTGGACCATGCGTCGCTCAGCCCCGCCGGTCACGCTATGGATACGGTGATGGCCCGGGCCAGGGAACTCGGCATCGGCCCCGATCAGGGCCTTCGCGTCCGCATGACGGGTTCCGCGGCTCTGAATGACGACGAACTCAAGAGCGTGCGCGATGGAATGGGGCTGGTCGGCGCGCTTTCCCTTGGTCTCGTTCTCGTCCTTCTCTGCATCGCGCTCAGATCGGTCAGGCTTGTAGGCGCCACGGTTGTCACGCTGGTCGTGGGGCTCGTCTGGACGACCGGATTCGCCACCCTGTCGGTCGGCCAACTCGGTCTGATATCGGTTGCGTTCGCGATCCTGTTCATCGGACTGAGTGTCGATTTCGGCATTCACTACGCCTTGCGCTATCGTGAAGCGCGCCGTATTGAAGAAAACGGAAGCGCACTGCGCACCGCGGCCGGTGGTGTCGGGGGAGCAATGATGCTGGCCGCGATATGTGCGGCAATCGGATTTTTCTCGTTTCTTTTGACGGATTACCGGGGCCTGGCGGAATTGGGGCTTATCGCCGGTGGGGGCATGTTTATCGCCCTGTTCGCCAACCTCACCATTCTTCCCGCCATATTGAGCGTTGTTCCCGCGTCCCGGAAGAGCGCGCGCACCGATCAGGCGATTGTCTGGCATGCGGGCTTCATGATTGCGGTGCGCCGCCACGGCAGGCTTATTTCATTGGGCGCGTTAATTCTGGGCGCCGCTTGCATGTTCGTGGTTCCACATGCCCGGTTCGATTTCGATCCGATCCACCTCAAGGATCCAAATTCCGAATCCGTGCGCACTCTTATGGAGATCGGAAAGGACAGCCGGACCGGGCCATACTCGATCAAGATCCTGGCGGGTTCCATGGAGGAGGCGCGCAAGATCGCCGGGCGACTCAAGCCTTTGGGGGTCGTCGATTCGGTCCAGACAATCGAATCTCTCGTGCCCGGAAACCAGGACGAGAAACTCGAGATCATCGCTGATACCGCGTTGTTCATGCTGTCTTCGTCGTTCAGTGACCCAAAGAAGCCGCCCGGCAAACCGGACCTCGCCCGCGCAATGGCGGGCCTGATTCAAAAGCTGCGGAATGCCGCGCCGAAGATCGAGGACAAAGCGACGCGCGCCGCGACCGGGC
>CALGIA010000076.1 GCA_937916005.1 uncultured Rhodospirillaceae bacterium | reverse complement strand
GCTCCAGGTGCGGCCGATATCGGCCAGCTCCACCCCCATGCCGATACGGTAGATATCCGCATTGGCCGCCAGCGCGCCGATCACCACGGGCATATCGTATGTCCGGCCCTTGGAATTGGTGATGTTGGTGAACAGAAACGCCTTGCGGTCGGCTTCCGCGATGCCGCCGCGGAACTGCCAGCGCACCAGCGGATGCATCTCCGTATCCTTGTTGACCGGCTGGTCGATGGTGACAAGCAAGCCTGCCTCATCCAGCGCGCGGATATGTTCCTGCAGGTCCGGATAGGGTTTCTTACTGCTCATGTCACTCTCCCCACGCATATTTGGCGGGACTGTAGCGGAGCGTCCGGGGGGATGCTACACACTGAACAAAATTTCACGATTTGGGACGACGAAAACAATGGATGGGGCAATCGGCAAACCGGTGCGGCGTAAGGAGGATTTGCGTCTTCTGACCGGGATGGGAAAATTCAGCGACGATTTCAACATGCCGGACCAGGCCTATATGGTCATGGTGCGGTCGGTGCATGCCCATGCCCGGCTGACGGCCATCCACACCGACGCCGCCCGCGCCATGCCCGGCGTGCAGGCGGTTTTGACCGGCGCGGATGTTCTGGCCGACGGGATCAATCCGGTGCCCCACGACCCTCTGCCCGGTGGCCGCAATGATCTGAAGCTGAGCGGGCGCAACGGCGGCCCGCTGTTTGACGGCCCGCATTATTTCCTGCCCGCCGACAAGGCGCGCCATGTGGGTGAAGCCGTGGCCGCCGTGATCGCCGACACCCTGGCGCAGGCGAAGGACGCGGCCGAAGCCGTGGAAGTCGACTACGAACCCCTGCCCCATGTCACGGTCACATCGGCGACCGTGATGAACGGCGCGCCGGTGGTCTGGGACGAAGTCCCCGACAACACACCGGTCGATGTGATTACCGGCGACAAGGACGCCACCGACGCCATCTTCGAGACTGCCGAACATGTGGTGCGCATGGAATTCGATATCGGACGCGTCACCGGCGTGCCCATGGAGCCGCGCGCGGCTATCGGCGCGTTCGACGCGGATAGCAGCTGCTACACGCTTTATGCCGGGTCGGGCGGCGCGGTGCGCCAGCAAAAGGAGCTGGCCGGCGCGTTCGGGATCGATTTGAGCCGGATTCGGGTCGTGGTCGGCGATGTGGGCGGCAATTTCGGCACCCGCAACCGGGTCTATCCGGAATTCGGCGTGGTCTTGTGGGCGGCGCGCAGGATCGGCCGCCCGGTGAAATATATCTGTGACCGGTCGGAAGCCTTCATCAGCGACTATCAGGGGCGCGACCTGACCACCCACGTGGAAATGGCGCTCGATGGGGACGGCAATTTCCTGGCGTACAGGGCCGACAACATCAGCAATGTGGGCGCGCGCATCGTGTCCCTGTCGCCGCTGGGCAAGGGGTCCCATATCGTGACGGGCTGCTATCGGTTCGCGGCAGGTTATGTACGGTCGCGCGCGGCGTTTTCCAATACGCCGCCAACCCAGGCCTATCGCAGTTCCGGCCGCCCCGAGGTAACCTTCGCCATCGAACGGCTGATCGATACCGCCGCCCATGAGCTCGGGTTCGATCCGCTTGAGTTGCGCCGCCGCAATCTGGTTCCGTCGTCGGCCATGCCCTACGTCAACCCCATCGGCGCGGTCTATGACAGCGGCGAATACGCGAAAAACATGGATATGGTCCTGGAGCTGGCCGATTGGGACGGTTTCCCGGCACGCCAGGCAGAGTCCGGGGCGCGCGGCAGGCTGCGCGGGCTGGGTCTGGCCAATTATGTGGAATCGTCCACCGGCGCGCCCAAGGAACGGGCCGAGATCACGGTGCGGTCCGACGGCCAGATCGATCTGATCATCGGCACCCAGCCCAGCGGCCAGGGACATGAAACCAGCTTTTCACAGGTCGCCGCCGAATGGCTGTGCGTCGATGTGGAGTGCATCAACGTGCTGATGGGCGACACCGAATTCGTCAGCGTCGGCGGCGGGTCCCATTCGGGCCGGTCCATGCGCATGGCGGGGGCGGTTATCGTCAAGGCGGCGGACGAAATCATCGCCAAGGGCAAGCGCATCGCCGGCCACATCCTGGAAGCCGACGTGGGTGACATTGAATTTACCGATGGAAATTTTCTGATTTCAGGCACGGACCGGTCCCTGGGGATATTCGAACTGGCGGCCCGGGCCGAAAACGCGGATATGCCTGAGGATCTACAGGGCGGGTTGGCGATCGCCACCGACAATGAAATGCATGTGCCGGTGTTCCCAAACGGTAGCCATGTCTGCGAAGTGGAAATCGACCCTGAAACCGGCGTGATCGAGTTGATGCGCTATACGGCCGTGGATGATGTGGGACGCGCCATCAATCCGCTGATCGTGGATGGCCAGACCCATGGCGGCATTGTCCAGGGGCTGGGCCAGGCCATGTGCGAGGCCTGGGTGTGCGATCCGGTCTCGGGCCAGCCCTTGTCCGGGTCGCTGATGGATTACGGCATGCCGCGCGCCGACATGATGCCGAGCTTC
>CALGIA010000075.1 GCA_937916005.1 uncultured Rhodospirillaceae bacterium | reverse complement strand
GATTACTGGATCGCGGTGGCGCCGGTTACGTCGCTCGGTCCGCTTTCCGGCAAAACGCCGAGCCGGCGGGCGACTTCCTGATAGCCTTCTTCGATTTTATCCATGTCGCCGCGGAAACGGTCCTTGTCCATTTTCTCATTGGTTTTGGAATCCCATAATCTGCAGTTATCGGGGCTGATTTCATCGGCCACCACGATCCGCATTTCATCATTGTCCCACAACCGGCCGAATTCCAGTTTGAAATCCACCAGCCTGATGCCGGCGGAAATAAACAGCCCGGTCATGAAATCGTTGATGCGGAGCGACATATGCATGATTTCGTCGAGCTCCTGGGGCGATGCCCAGCCGAACGCGGTGGCGTGTTCCTCGGCGATCAGCGGATTGCCCAGCTCGTCGGATTTGTAATAGAACTCGACAATCGACCGGGGCAGGGGCTGGCCTTCCGTCAGGGCCAGGCGCTCGCACAGGGATCCGGCGGCCACATTGCGCACCATCACCTCAATGGGGATGATCTCAACCTCGCGAATCAGCTGCTCGCGCATGTTGAGCCGGCGCACGAAATGGGTCGGAATGCCGATTTCGGCCAGCTTCATCATCAAGAATTCGGAAATCCGGTTGTTGAGCACACCCTTGCCGGTGATGATCCCGTGTTTGGAATTATTGAACGCCGTGGCATCGTCCTTGAAGTACTGCACCAGGGTGCCGGGCTCCGGTCCCTCGAACAGAACCTTGGCCTTGCCTTCATAGATACGTCTGCGGCGCGCCATGCGATTTTCCGGAATTACCAAAGCGGTTGCCGGCAGTTCAGGGGCCGCCAGCACATATCTCATATAGCAACTCCCCGCAGCCGGAACAATGGCAGTGACGGGCGTGACGCGCGCGGGCGGATCGGTTTAAAATTAACCAGACCAGGAAACACTGCCCAAGGGATTCCCACATGCTGCCGACAGAACGCATCACCTATTCGCCGATCACTGAACGCCCGCCTTTGAAACTGCCCGGCGGGGCACGGATGGTGGTCTGGGTGATCGTCAATATCGAGGAATGGGACCCGATGGAAACCATGCCGCGCACCGTGCTGACGCCGCCGGCCGGCGGGTCGCCGACCCCGGACATTCCCAACTGGGCGTGGCACGAATATGGCAACCGGGTCGGTTTCTGGCGCATGGTCGAAACATTCGACAATCTGTCCATCACGCCCGTCCTGGCCATCAACGGCAAGGCGGTGGAGTCCTATGAGCCGATCTCGCGGGCGGCCCATGACCGGGGCTGGGAATTCATGGGCCACGGGTTCGGCCAGAAAAACATGCAGAAGGTGGAAGATGAGCGGGCCGACATCCGCAAGACCGCCGACGTGATCGAGAAATTCACCGGCAAGCGGCCGCGCGGCTGGCTCGGGCCGGGCCTGACAGAAACGTGGGAGACGCCGGACCTGCTGGTCGAGGAAGGCTTTGATTACGTGGCCGACTGGGTGCTGGACGACCAGCCGGTGATGCTGAAAACCCGGACCGACCCCATCGTCAACATCCCCTATACCCAGGAATGCAACGACGTGGCGATGATGCTGATCCAGCACCATCCGGCGCGGGAATATTTCAGCCGCGCATCGGACCAGTTCGATCAGATCTATTCGGATTCGGAAAATTCAGCCCGGGTAATGGCGCTGGTGGTGCATCCCTACATCATGGGCGCGCCGCACCGGTTCCGCTATTTCCGCGAAATCCTGGAAAAGATTTCCGGCCGCAATGACGTCTTGTTCTGGACCGGCGAACAGATTGTCGACTGGTACAAATCCCAGACCTAACCGGCCGCCGCCGCCGCGTTATTGACGAAACCGTCGCGGGTTTTCAGGAACCTGATGTCGGGCCATTCCTCGGCCGTGTGGTCCAGGTGCCAGGCGTTTCGGGCCAGGAACACCGGCGTGTCGTCATGGTCGTCGGCCAGCGCCGATGAATTCCTGGTGATGAATTTTTTCATCATCTGGGGATCGTCGGCTTCGAGCCAGCGCGCGGTATAAAGCGATGTGGGGCGGAAATTCACCGGCACTTCGTATTCGGTCCGGATCCGGTCCGCCATGACCTCGAATTGCAACCCCCCCATCACGCCGACGATCCATTCCGATCCGAGCCGGGTCTTGAAGACCCGGGCGACGCCTTCCTCGGCGAGCTGCAACAGCGCCCGGCCGAGATGTTTCGCCCGCATGGGGTCAACCGGCACGACGGACTGAAGCAGTTCGGGCGCAAAGCTCGGCACGCCCGCGAACTGGATCGCCTCGCCCTCGGTCAGGGTATCGCCGATCCGCAGATTGCCATGGGTCGGGATGCCGATGATATCGCCGGGATAGGCGTCTTCGGCGGTTTCCCGTTCCTGGGCCAGGAACATCTGCGGGTTATGCAGATTTATCTGCTTGCCGGTGCGTACGTCGCGCAGCTTCATGCCGCGCTTGAAATGTCCCGAGGCGAGCCGGAAGAAGGCAATCCGGTCGCGGTGCTTGGGGTCCATATTGGCCTGGATCTTGAACACGAAGCCCGACACTTTTGCTTCATCGGGCGAAACGGCGCGTTCGGCGGCCTGCATCACGTGGGGCGGCGGGGCCATGTTGATCAGCCCGTCGAGCAATTCCCGCACGCCGAAATTATTGATCGCGCTGCCAAAAAATACCGGGCTGAGATGCCCTTCCCGATAGGATTGCAGATCGAAAGGCTTGCACAGACCGGTCGCCATGGGAACTTCCTCGCGAAGCTCGGCCACCGCGTCCGCCGGCAACAGATCGTCCAGCGCCGGGTCGTCGAGGCCGCTGCATTGGGCGGCGGCCGCGATGGCGGGGTCAAGGGCGCCCGTGGCGTTGCCCTTGGGCATCAGCACCAGCCGGTCGCCGATGATGTCGTAACAGCCGTGGAATCTGCGCCCCATGCCGATCGGCCAGCTCGCCGGGGTGACATCCAGCGCCAGCGCCTCCTCGATCTCCTGCATCAGCTCGAAGGGTTCGCGGCCTTCCCGGTCCATCTTGTTGATGAAGGTGATGATCGGCACATCGCGCAGCCGGCAGACCTCGAACAGCTTGCGGGTCTGGGCCTCGATCCCCTTGGCGGCATCGATCACCATGATGGCGGAATCCACCGCCGACAACGTGCGATAGGTGTCTTCGCTGAAATCTTCATGGCCCGGCGTATCGAGCAGATTGAAGGTGCAGCCCTGATATTCATAGGTCATCACCGACGAGGCCACGGAAATGCCCCGTTCGGCCTCGACCTTCATCCAGTCGGAATGGGTGCGGCGCCGGTCGCCGCGCGCCTTGACCGCGCCGGACATCTGAATCGCGCCGCCGAACAGCAAAAGCTTTTCAGTCAGCGTGGTTTTGCCCGCATCGGGGTGGGAAATGATCGCGAAAGTGCGCCGGCGGGCGATTTCGCTCTGAAGAGTGGACATTTTCGATCCGGATGATGAATTCTATACGGGATATATAGGGATGCGGGCGGGCGAGTAACAGGAGAATTTCAGGCCGTCTACTTCCCGGTCAGGGACTCGATCTCGGCCTGAACGCGGGCGCGTTCCGGCGCCTTGGGGGACAATAATGTCAATAACAGGCGCAGATGCCGGCCGGCGGCTGCCATGTCGCCGGCCTCCTTGGCGGTCAGCCCGGCGACCCACAGCCCGTTGGCGTTTCTGGGGTCGATATCCAGGATGCGTTTGGCCATCTCGGCGAGTTCGGGTGGTATTTTGCCCTTGGTCGCGGTCTGGATCAGGGTCTGGGCATAGGTCGTCAGCACGTTGATATCGCGCGGCCGCAGCTTGACCGCCTGGGCGTAGGCGTCGCGGGATTTCTGATGTTCGCCCAGCACGCCATGGGCGCGGCCCAGGCGCAGCCAGCCTTCCGCGTCATCGGGGTTGTCTTTCAACTGGCCGGCGAGGCGCTGGACCATGGAGCGGATCATCTTGCGCCGGTCGTCGGGCGACATGGATTGAGCCGCCTTGATCTGGCCCGCATCGGGGCCGGGGCCGGAACTGGAAGGCTTTGGCGTGGCTTTTGCCACTGGCTGCAAGGCGGCGGCCCTTGCCAGGGCGTCGCGGGATTTCTGCTGTTCACCCAGCACGCCATAGGCCCGGCCAAGACGTCGCCAGCCATCCGCGTCATTGGGTTCTTTTTCAAGCCGGTCTGCCAGGCGCTGGACCATGGACCGGATCATGGCGCTGCGGTCCTTGGGCGACATGGATTGGGACGCCGTGACATCGGCTGCGGTCGGTCCAGGCGCGGTCGGTCCAGGCGCGGCTTGGGCGGCGGGGGCCGCCCCGTCGCCGTCCAGCTCCGCCTGTATGCGTGCGATCCGCTGGCGCAATGTGGCCAGCCACGGCGCGTCGGGCGCGGCGCCGGCGGCCAGCGCGCGCCAGTCATCAAGGGCTTCCCGGCGCTGGCCCGATTGCAGCTTGGCCAGGGCGAGGTAATAGAGCGCCCGGGCATTCTTCGGGTCGGACGTGGCCGCCTGGGCGAACAGTTGGCGCGCCTTCGGCGTGATCAGCCCGTCATTGGCGAAGCTCAGCGACTCGGCCTGAAGCGCCATCAGGTCGGCGCGGTCCGGCGCAAGGGCCAGCGCATTGGCATAAGCCGACGCGGCCTCGCCGAAGCGGCTGACCGAATAGAGCGAACGCGCCAGCATGGTCCAGCCTTTGAGATCACCGGGCGTCTTGCGGAGATGTTCCTCCAGCTTTTCGATCATCGGCGAGATATCGTGCGCGCTCTTGCCCGCCTCGGCCTCCGCCCCCGCCTGAATATCCGCCGCCTTCATGGTGCGGCCGCCGTCGGCCAGTCGGGGCGTTCCACCCTGCAGATACAGCATCACGGCCAGCAGCGGCGCGGCGGCGCAGATTGCAATGGGGATCACGCGCACTTTCGCCGGGGCCGGTGCCGGGGTTGATGACTGTTCCTTCCCGTCCCGCAATGCCTGGTCGGCGGCCAGAACGCGGCGGCCGATTTCCGCCCGCGCGGCGTCGGCCTGATCGGCCGGGACCAGGCCACGGGCCACGTCACGGTCAAGTTCCCCAAGCTGGTCCCGATAGATTTCCAGATCATAGGCGGCGCGCGGCATCTGTTCCGGCATCCGCCGCAGCAGGGGCCGTAGCAGCATCGCCCCGGCGAACAGCGTCATGGCGGCCAGGATCAGTCCCAAAATCATGATGCGCCTCCCTGATCGCCGGAGGAGAGGTTTTCGAGACGCCGGATTTCATCATCGGTCAGGGGCGCGGTGTCGAACGGTTGCGCGGCCCGGCGGCGGCGAAACGCGACGATAAGGGCGCCAAACCCGAACAGCAGGAACGCCGCCGGTCCGCCCCACAGCAGATAGGTGGACGATTTGAACGGCGGTTTCAGAAGCACGAAATCGCCGTAGCGCTTGGTGACGAACTGGATGACCGCATCGTCGCTGTCGCCGGCGGTCAGCCGTTCGCGCACGATCAGTCGCAAATCGCGGGCCAGCCCGGCATTGGAATCGTCAATCGACTGGTTCTGACAGACCAGGCAGCGGAGCACCTTGCTGATCTCCCGCGCCCGCGCTTCAAGTACGGAATCCTTGAGAATCTCATGGGGCTCGACCGCAATCGCCGGTCCGACAAACGTAAATGCACATAACAGAACCATCAGAATCGCCAGGGTTTTCATTTGCTGAATTTCTCCAGCAGGGGCCGAATGGTCATTTCCAGGTCCCGCGGCATGATCGGGCCGATATGCTTGTACCGGATGCGCCCCGACCGATCGATGATGAAGGATTCCGGATATCCATAGACCCCCCATTCGATGGCGGCGCGTCCCTTCAGGTCGGCCCCGATGCGTTTGAAGGGATCGCCGAGCGTGGCCAGAAATTCCAGCGCATCCTCGGGCTTGTCCTTGTAGTTGATGCCGTACAGCGTGAACCCTTCCTTGGCGAGCAGCATCAGGCCCGGATGCTCCGTCCGGCACGGCGGACACCAGGACGCGAACACATTGACCAGGGCTGCCTTGCCCTTGAGATCCGCGGTGTTGAGCCCGTCCTTGCGGCCCACGATGGGCGGCAGTTTGAACGCGGGAAGTTCCTTGTCGATCAGGACCGACGGGATCTGCTTGATGTCCTTGCCGCCGGGTCCGATCTGATAGAGATAGACCCCGAACAATGCGGCAAGACTGGCGAAGAAGACGATCGGCAGGACGAAGGATAAACGCATACGGATCAGGCGCCGGTCGGGACAGGGGGCGCGGACGGGCCGGCGGCGCGGCGCGGCGCGCCGACCCTGAGCCGCCGGTCGGTCAGGGAAATCCCGCCGCCCAACGCCATCACCATGACCCCGGCCCAGATCCACGGCACCAGCGGGTTGTGATAGAACCGGGTGCTCCACCCGCCCGACTTATCCTTGTCGCCCAGCACCGTATAGATATCGGCGAGCCAGGTGGTGTGGATCGCGGCTTCCGTGGTCTGCGACTTTTCCGCAGGGTAGAAGCGTTTTTCGGGGCTCAGCCGCGCGATCACCCGGTCGCCCTGCCGCACCGTAAAGCTGCCCCGGATAGCTTCGTAATTGGGCCCCTTCAATTCCTTCACGCCTTCAAAGGTGACGCTGTACCCGGCCAGGGGAACCGTATCGCCGGTGCGCATGAGCTGGACCTGCTCGGTCTGCCAGGACGAAGATGCGGTGACGCCGGCGACAAATATGCCGAGACCGGCATGGGCGAACGCGGTTCCCCATGCGCTGCGCGGAAGATTGACCGCGCGCCGCACCATCTCCATGGGCGAGACCCGGAAGAACCCGATCCGCCCGGCCAGATCGATGAACGACCCGATGATGAGCCATGCGGCGACGCCGAGCCCAAGGGCGGAGAACACCTGATTGCCCGACGCCGCGTACCAGGTGACCAGGACGATTGCGACCGCGATCAATAGGGCGATCCGAAGCCGTTTCAGCGCCGCGCCCAGATCGCCGCGCTTCCAGCCCAGGACCGGTCCGATGACGCAGGCAATCAGAATGGGCGACATGATGGGAACGAACGTCGCGGTGAAGAACGGCGCGCCGACGGACACCTTGCCGCCGCCGACCGCATCAAGCGCCAGCGGATAGAGCGTGCCCAGAAACACCACCGCCGTCGCCGTCGCCAGCAACAGATTATTCAACACCAGCGCGCCTTCGCGGGATATGGGCGAGAACAACCCGCCGCCCTTGAGCTGGGGCGCGCGGATCATGTAAAGCGTCAGCGCGCCGCCGACGATCATCACCAGCAAGACCAGAATGAATACGCCGCGCGACGGATCTGTGGCGAAGGCGTGGACCGAGGTCAGGACGCCGGACCGGACCAGGAACGTGCCCAGAATCGACAGGGCGAAGGTCACGATGGCCAGCAAAACCGTCCAGCTTTTCAGCGCGTCGCGCTTTTCCACCACAATCGACGAATGCAGCAGCGCCGTGCCGGCAAGCCACGGCATGAAGGATGCATTTTCCACCGGGTCCCAGAACCACCAACCGCCCCAACCCAGTTCGTAATAGGCCCACCAGCTTCCCAGCGAGATGCCGACGGTCAGGGCGCACCACGCCGCCAGGGTCCAGGGCCGGACCCAGCGCGCCCAGGCCGGGTCGACGCGGCCTTCGATCAGGGCGGCGACGGCGAAGGAAAACGCCATGGAAAACCCCACATAGCCGAGATACAGAAACGGCGGATGAAAGGCGAGACCGGGGTCCTGCAGCAGGGGGTTCAGACCCTGGCCCTGAAGCGGCGCGGGATCGAGCCGGTCGAACGGATTGGATGTGAACAGGATAAAGGCGAAGAACCCTATGGCGATCAACCCATGCACGCCGAGAACGCGGGCGCGCAGGCTGGGCGGCAGGTTGTGGCCGAATTCGGCGACCATCAATCCGAAGATCGTCAGGATCAGCACCCACATCAGCATGGACCCTTCGTGATTGCCCCAGACCCCGGCAACTTTATAGAGCATGGGTTTCAACGTGTGGGAATTGCTCGCGACCACGGCGACGGAGAAATCCGATGTCACGAAGGCCTGGGTCAGGCATGCGAACGCCAGGGCGGTGAACAGGAACTGGCCGCGCGCCGCCGGCCTGGCGAGTTCCATCCATGTGGCGTTGCCGCGCGCCGCGCCGACCAGCGGCGCAATGCCCTGGACCAGCGCCATGACCAAAGCGAGCGCGATGGCGAAATGGCCGATTTCGGGAATCATGGCTTGCCTTTCCATTGGCCGGATTTTTTCAGCGCGTCGGCGACTTCCTTGGGCATATAGGTCTCGTCATGCTTGGCGAGAACCTCATCGGCCCGGAAAACCCCGTCCGCGCCCAGCTTGCCTTCGACAACCGCGCCCTGTCCCTCGCGAAACAGGTCGGGCAGCACGCCCCGATAGGTGACCGCGACCGTGTTGGCCAGATCGGTCAGGCCGAAACGGATGGTCACGCCGTCCGTGTCGCGCTTGATGCTGTCGGCGACCACCACGCCGCCGACCCGGAAACGGCGATCCTTGGGCAGGTCCTTGGTCGCGATGTCGGTCGGGCTATGGAAGAAGACGATACTGTCCTCGAACGCGGTCAGCACCAGCGCCGTGGCCACGCCCAGAATCAGCATGCCCAGCAGAACAATATAAAGCCGCCGGCGTTTACGCGTCATCGCCCAAAGCTCCCGTATTGGCTCCCGTTTCTTGTCTTGGTCTTCTTGGCCGGGTCGCCTCGATTTCCCGCACCGCTATCTCATTGGCCTTCAGGGTGCGCAAGCTGACCATCACCAGCGCAAACAGCACCACCACCGCCACGCCATAGGCCGGCCAGATAAAGGCGGCATGGCCACCCATGTACAAATATTCAGACAGCGCCGCCATATCTCAGTTCGCCTCGGCGCGGCTGGGCTGGGCGCGGTGGATTTCCGACAGCCGCAGCGCGCGCAGCCGGCGCGCCAGAAATTCGCTTTTTACCCGGACCAATAGCAGGCTCACGAAAAACAGCGTGAACCCGACGGCCATCAGCAAAAGCGGAATCAGCATGGACAGATGGATCGACGGCATACCCGCGCGGATGACGCTGGCCGGCTGATGCAGAGTATTCCACCACTCGACTGAAAACTTGATGATCGGCACGTTGACGAACCCGACCAGAGCCAGGATCGCCGCCGCCCGTTCGCCGCGCGCCGGGTTATCAAATGCGCCCGACAGGGCGATATAGCCGAGATAGAGGAAGAACAGCACCAGCACCGACGTCAGCCGCGCATCCCACACCCACCAGGTCCCCCACATGGGCTTGCCCCAGAGCGAACCGGTGATCAGGCAGATCACCGTGAAACACGCGCCGATCGGCGCCGCGGCCTGGGCGATGACATGGGCAAGCGGATGTTTCCAGACCAGACCCATGGCGCTGGATGCCGCCATCACACTATAGACGAACAGCGCCATCCATGCCGACGGCACGTGGACATACATGATACGCACGGTTTCGCCCTGCTGATAA
>CALGIA010000074.1 GCA_937916005.1 uncultured Rhodospirillaceae bacterium | reverse complement strand
GACATCATTGAATTCAATTCCAGCGCGTTCGGTTTTACGGGCTCATTCACCCTGACCGAGGGTGTGAATTTCCATACGATTGCAGCGGCCTATGATGGAACCAATTCCGGCCACAACGACGCCAATCCCAACCATTTCGTCTATTCGACAGCCGACGAAACCCTTTACTACGACAATGACCCGGCGGCGGCGGGCTATTCGATCGTCGCCACGGTCGCCGTGGGGAGCGATGATATCGCCGCGTCGGACGTCGAAATATTTCAACCGGGGTTGGGCGGTGGCTGACCCGCGCCGGCAATTTATTTCTCGCTGAGGTCGGTCACGCCATCCCATTCGGGCGGCAATGGCGCGGCGGCAAATCCACGAATGCGTTCCATGTAAACCCGCGCGACCGGGTCGTCGTCCCGCAGGGTTTCAAATTTTCCGCCGGCGTCCTCGAATTTCCGCGCGCGATAATCCGCCAGCCCATCGGCGAACAGGGCCAGCCGTTCGCGCAGGGCGGCGGAAACGCCGTCTCCGGTTCCAACCGGTTCGAATAATCGTTCCGGCGTCTCCCGGCCAACCACCCGGACCCGGTCGATCTCGCGAAACACGATCGCACCGTCCGCACCGTCTGTACCGTCCGAGGCATTACAGAGTTCGGCGCATCGCTGCCCGACCAGAATCCCCGTGCCGTATATTTTGTTGGCGCCTTCCAGGCGGGACGCCAGATTGGCCGCGTCTCCCATGATGGTATAGTTGAAACGCCGTCCCGATCCGATATTGCCGACCAGCATGTCGCCGCTGCAGATTCCGATGCGGGTGCCGACTTCCGGGTTGCCGGGCAGGCCGAATTTCTGCTGCATGCCGGCGAGAACAATCTGGCATTTCAGCGCCGCCAGGACCGCATGGCGCGCGTGGTCCGGGTCATCCAGCGGCGCGCCGAATACGCCGACCACCGCATCGCCGATATATTTATCGACAAACCCGCCATGGGCTTCGATGATTTCGGTCACCACGGACAGGTATTTATTGAGAAATCCGACCAGCTCTTCCGGCGGCAATCCTTCAGAGATCGCGGTGAAGCCCTTGATGTCGGAAAAGAATGCGCTCAGCTCACGGGTCTCGCCGCCCAGCGCCGGCGAGGCGTTGCTGTCGACCAGCCGGTCGACCACCGACGGCGGTAGATAGAGCGCGAAGGACCGTCGCAAATACCGCTTGTCCCTGTCGGCCACCGCGAAACGGTATCCGACCAGGGCTACGAAGGTAAGCGACGACGCGACAAGCGCCAGCAACATGGGCAGGACCACCGCGTTCTGAAGGGCAATGACCGAGAATTCGGCCCAGATCACGCCGCCGATCAGGGTCGCCAGGGCGGCGAATATGGGCGAAACCAGCATCACGGCGGCCGCGGTGATCAGCGCAATCGAGAGGATGGCGAGATACCGGATTTCCGGCCGGGCTTCGCGCAACGCGTCATGGCGGAGCAGGTTGTTGACCGCGGCGGCGTGAACATAAACACCCGGGATGGTGTCGCGGACCACATCGGCGCGGAACAGTCCGTCCATGACGGGAAGCGCGCAGCGTTCCGGCTGACTTCGGCCTTCCGGCCCGGTGGCCAGGCGCTTCGAGGTCAGCTTGCGGTCCTCCACATCCAGCACCGCGCCGAACAGCACGACTTTTCCCGCAAAATGCTTGCGGAAATATTCCGTGTTTTTCGCAGCGTCGCAGGCCAGGAGATCGGCCAGCGAATAGGTCGGGATGGTCCCCGCGCCGCCGTCGAAATTGACCAGCATGGTTTTTCCGTCTTCGCCGGCATCCGTCATGGGCACGGTGTAACCGGCCAGCGACACCATGCCGTTCTTGTCGAGGCTCGGCCGTTCCCCCGCGCCCCGCGCCGCGAGTTCCAGCGCCAGCGACGGATCGATCCGTTCGCTCGTTGCGCCGGTCCTGCTCCGGACCTCGCTGCGGAACGTCAGGGACAGGCGGCGCACCACGCCATCCGGGTCTTCGAAGGCGTTGGCCGCCCGGATGTTTTTCTGGTGTCCCACGGCGAAGCTGTATCCCGGGAACGGGCTGATCGGCTTGGCCTGGTGCTGCACCTTGGCCAGCACGATCTTCCCCGATTTGCTGGCGTTGCGCAGCGCGATCAGGAAATCCCGGTCGAACCCCCTTATAAATCGTTCCACGGAGGTCGGAAAAATCAAATCGAACCCGGCCACTTTCGCGCCGCCGTCGATGACCGCGTTCAAGACACGGGCGATCTGTTGGGTCCACATCACCTTGGGCAGATTTCGAAACGGCGGCCGGCGATAGGTTTCCTCGTCGATTGCGACGACCACGGTGGGCGATGCGCCCGGCGCGTGACGGGGCCCCACCGTGGCATGGCGCAACCCAATCAGATAATCCAGGGATGCGCCGTTCAGGCCATGGAATGCCGGGAGCATCACGACGGCGCTGATGATCATCGCGGTGACGATTGCCACGAACGCATTTCGTCGCTTCATCGGTCTAGGCAACCATCATATTAACGGCGCGGCGAGGCGGGCGGCGTTCAAAACGTAATCAGCCGGCCGATAACCGGTCCGGCGCCGGACCGGGCGAGGCGGTTGACCTTGAACACAACGGTGCGCCCGTTGGTCCGGGCCCGGTACAGCCCACCAGGTTTCAGCGACCGGCCCGTCGCCGCCAGGTCGATATAGCTTTTTGTGGCGGTCAGGTTGAGCTCGTCCTCGTGCCGGTCAAGCCGTTCGATTGATATTTTTCCCTTGCCCGTAACCAGCTTGATGACCGGGCTCGCGCCGAAAATTTCTATCGACGGTTTTGGCATATCTGAAGAGCCCGGCGGCGCGCGCAGCACCATGACCAGGCTTTTTCCCGATTGTTCCGAACTCAGTTTCATGGCGCCGCCGTCGCATTCGACGCGTTCCCGCTTTACGGTTCCGTTTTTCACGCTGCTTTTTTCGCGTCCCACGACGATATGCCCGCCGGTGATGGATTCACGAAGACAGGATTGCAGATATCCCAGCGTGACCGTTTCGCCGCGCTTGAGGTTGATGACGCGGTCTGGAAACAGATAGTCCATGAACGCGACGCCGGTGCTGGGTGCGGTGACATCCTCAACGATCGCGGTCGGTTCGGCAGCCGTTGCGGGCGATGCCAGGGCCACGAGGACCAAACATGTTCGGCATAGGGCGCGGACGAGTGATCCGCTGGTCCCTCGAATTCCGTAAAGGCCGTATTCCATGGTGCTCAAACCGCTCCAAATATTATGTTTTGTCCACACTCTAGTCAGTGGGTGAGTCAGTGGGTGCCGGATCGTCATGGGCTTTGCCGGCGGATCAGAAGAAAATCTCCGCCGTCATGCCCGGCGCGCCGGATATCGGAATATCGGGGTGTCTGGTCGGAATTCAGGACCACCGGCCGTTTGATCCGGTCGAACAATTCCCGCCCTTCGATGACTCCCGTGTTCCGGTTCAAGGCATTGATAAAAGCGCTGGCGAAGACGGAATGGCGGCCATCGCCGCCGCCATCGGCCACCGGCTCCAATCCGCCGGAGACCAATGCGACCCTTGAACGTTTGCCCAAAATCCGTTTGATCCATGCGCGTTTTTCCTCGGCGGTGCGGGGCGGGGTTGCGCCGTCCCGGACCAGGGTTCCCGAATAGCACGAATCGGCCACCACCATCGCATGTTTGGCGCGGATCGCCCGCAGCATCACCGTGATATCGCTGGTCGATATCCAGTTCGTCGGAATGCCGTCTTCCGCATCCACCGGCAGCCAGTAACCCTGCTGGCCGAGATCATCAAGCAATCCGTGGCCGGCATAGTAGATCATCAGATTGTCATCGAACTTCAGCGTCGCGCGCAGCTTGCTGAGGGCGCGCAGAATTTCATCAACCTCCAGGTTAACGGCACCAATGGCGATTTCTGTATCCGTTGCCACAATCAGGTGGGGATGAACCAGGGAGAATCGACACAGATTTCCAATCTGGAGCGGCACCCGACCTCTCGCGAAGGCATCACCTGCGTGGTCTGTCACCGGGTTGAGAATATATATAATAAGGCCAGTGGCCGAATTGCGCTGGTCGAAGGCGATCTGTTGCAGCCGGTCTATGGTCCGTCCGGCAACGCCGAATTGTCGCGTGTGCTGAAAAACCCGGAAAAATACCGGGTCGTGACCGAGGCGGACAAGGCCGGCCGGAAAATTCACACCAAGGCCGTGAAATTCGCGGCGATTTCCAGCTCCACGTTTTGCGGCACCTGTCATGACGTGACATTGCTGAACGGTTTCCGGCTGGAAGAAGCGTTCAGTGAATATCGCGCCTCTCCGGCCGCCGGGCGGGGCGTTACCTGCCAGGACTGCCACATGGGCAAGGTGCAGGGCATTGCCGCGGGCTATGATGTGGGTCCGGCGGCTGTTGTCGGCGGCGTACCCACCAAGTCGCGCAAACTCACCAATCACATCATGGCGGGGCCGGACTATTCGCTGGTCCACCCGGGCATTTTCCCCCATAACGGCGAAGCGCAGCAGCTTGCGACGATCGCCGAATGGCTGAAATTCGATGTGGCCGCGGGTTGGGGTACGGACAAGTTCGAGGATAATATTCCGGCCGGTTACAAGTTCCCGTCACCCTGGGATTCCGTCGACGCCCGATTTGACGCCCGTCAAATTCTCAATGTCCAGTTCAAGCGGCTGGCCTTCGTTCGGACCAAGCGGCTCGAAGTCCTGCGCAACGGCTACGCCATCGGAGACCTGGTCACGCAGAAATCGGACCGGGGTGGGATTAATTTCAAGGTCCAGGTCAAGAACATCACCGACGGCCATAACGTCCCCACCGGTTTCGCGCCGGAGCGTCTGGTATGGCTGCGGATCATCGTCAAGGACCGTGACGGCAAGATCGTTTTCAAATCAGGGGACACAGATCCCAATGACGATGTCCGGGACAATGAATCGGCCTATGTGCATGCTGGGCTGATGCCATTGGACAAGCAGCTGTTCAATCTGCAGTCCCGGTTCCTGGTCCGCAGCGTGCGCGGTGGCGAACGTGAGCGCACGGTCGTAATCCCGTTCTCGACCACCGCCTTGCCCTTCATTCGGCCGACCACGTCATCGCGTATTCTTGCGGGCGAGCCGACGGTCGTTCGGACCCATCGCAAGAGCATAGAGGCGCTCGGTCACCGCTGGGCCAAATACCGTATTGACGGCGCAAAATTGACCGGAGCGGGTCCCTATGAGGCCTCGGTCGAGCTTCTGTCTCAAATGTTCCCGATCAATCTTGTCAGCACGATCCAGGTTGTGGGCTTTGATTATGGAATCAGCCCGCGGGCTGTAGGTGCGGCCGTCGCCGCCGGGCGAGAGGTTCTGTACAAGAAATCCGTAAGGTTTGATGTCAAATGAGGGGCTCATCAATCGGGGGTCGCCGCGCTTGTCCCCTGGCGGATAAGCCCGGTTTGAATAAGAAAGGCAATAATTGGGGTTGGGCAATGAGTAAGGTGATTTTGCGACGTTGCGGCTCTCTATGCTGTCTGCTGTTCGCCGTTCTGGCGATGGTCGGGTTCATGGGCAATGCGGGGCATGCGGCGGGTAAGGGCCTGTTCCCACTGGGCGACGTTCAGGAAGTGCCGCGCCTTTCGGATAAGCCCGTGCCCTATGCCGTGGTTCCCGACCGGCCGGCCATGCCGATCGAGTTGGGATGCAAATTTCTCGGCAACGGCAATCTGCCGAAAGGAATAAAGTTGCCGACCGGCGCCGTCTGGACGCCATGCCTGTGGGTGTTCGGAACCTATCGCACCGCGTTTCAGACTTATGATGGGGTGGGTTCCACGGACCGGATCACGGAATGGTCGCACCGGCTGGATATATTCACCGACCTTCAATTAACACACAGCGAGAAATGCATCGTCGGGATTGCGCCGCTGGATGAAAACAGGGGCGCCAATTTCACCGGATACACATTCGATTCACCCAACAAGTCCGATGGCTGGCGGTTTGAGAGCGGCGTTCATGTGCGGGCGCTGTTCTGCGAGGGTGATTTCGGTTCGCTGTTCCCTAATCTAGATCTCATGGGCACGAAGCTGATCGATTTCGGCTTTGCCGTCGGGCGGCATAACATCAATTTCCAACAGGGAATCTTGATCAATGATGTTCTGGATTCAGTCGGGTTGGTTCGCAACAATCTGTATGCGCCGGGCTTTTCCAGCATTCGAATCACCGGGCTTTGGGCCTGGGACAGCATCGATCGCGGCACTTCCGCGAACCGGCGCAGGCTGAACGAATCAGGTTTGTTCGGACTTTTTGCGCAAGCCGATACCATTGCCAGTACCTTGGCGCTTGATATGATCACGATCCAGGATGACGACCGGGACGAGACCGGCGGCGACGGCTATTGGATCGGCCTGTCGGCAATCCAGCGCGGGTTCGAACCGTGGCGGGGTATCGGAGAGATAAACAGCACCTATCGCATCAACGCCTCGATTTCAGGCGGTGACGACACACCGCAGGTGACCGATGGCGTTTTGCTGTCGGCTGAATTCTCTTGGACGCCCCATGCGTCCGACGACATTGTCTATGTCAATCCGTTCATCGGCATCAACCGCTATTCCCAGGCCGGGCGCGAGCCGATCGCGGGCGGGCCGTTGGCTGCCTTCGGCATCAGCTTCGCCGGCAATGGGCTCGGAAATTACGGGACAGAGCTTAGTGGCTTCAATACGGAAGTTGTTGGCGTGGCGGTTGGTTATCAGGCGTTTTGGGACAATCACCGGCGCAATCTGGTGCTTGAGGTAGCCGGGGTCAAAGATGCCTCGCGCAATCTTTTTGACACCGACGGAGCCGGCACAGACGGTGTCGCCTTCTCGGCCCAGTTTCAGCAGGCGATCGGTCAGCGCGTTCAGCTGCAGATCGACGGATTCGTTTCCTATCTTGAGGGCCAGGACAACGGATCGGGAGCCCGCATCGAACTGCTTACCCGGTTCTGAGGCGTTGGGTGAGTTCCCTGAATTTTCAATGCGTAAGACGCTTTCCGTCCTGTTTCGGCATAGCCTATTGGACTAATAGTGAGCGGTGGTAAAGAAACATGAATTGGCCGATGCTTGGAATCGTTGAAACCGCTGGCCTGGTTATAATTCTCGGCGCTGCGGTGCAGGTGGTTATGGGGTTTTCCTCCATCGCCATCCGGGCGGCGGGCTCCCAACGCCAGGCGGCCGCCGAACTGGAATCGTTCAAGCGCCGCGCCGGAATCCTGCTGGAACAGGCGAAGGTCGAACGCGACCGGACCGAATCGTCCTGGAACGGAAAGCGAAAGTTCCGGATTGACCGGCGCGTCATTGAAAATGAAGCCGGCGACATCTGTTCGTTTTACCTGGTGCCCCATGATGGCCGTCCGGTGCCGTCTTTCCGCCCCGGCCAGTTTCTCACCTTCGAACTGCCAATTCCGGGCGAGGCTCAGCCCGTGGTGCGGTGTTATTCATTGTCCGACAGCCCCCATGAAGATTATTACCGCGTATCGATCAAACGCCAGGGGCCGCCGCCCAAAGCGCCCGAAGGCACGCCTCCCGGTCTGTCATCAAACTATTTCCATAGTCAGTTGAAAGAAGGCGACATCGTCGAGGCCATGGCGCCTGCCGGTGGGTTCTATCTTGATGAGGAGTCCGAGCGCGGGGTGGTTTTGATTGGCGGCGGGGTTGGGCTTACGCCCGTGGTCAGCATGCTGAATTCACTGATCGCCCACGGCAGCAATCGCGAGATCTGGTTTTTCTATGGCATCCGCAACCGCGAAGAACACGTCATGGCCGAACATTTGCGGGAAATCGACCGGGCGCACGCGAATGTTCATCTCGTCGTCTGTTACAGCCGGCCCGACGAAAACTGTGTTCAGGGCGTGGATTATAACAGCGAGGGGTTTGTCTCGGTCGAGCTCTTCAAATCCCTGCTGGAATCCAACAACTATGAATTCTACATCTGCGGTCCGCCGCCGATGATGGACATGGTGACCAAGGATCTGGAAGAATGGGGCGTTCCCGAAGAACATATAAACTTCGAGGCCTTTGGTCCGGCCACCGTCAAGAAAACACAGGAACCCGTGTCCGACGCGGCCGCCGGACAAACCGTCGAAGTCGTGTTCGCCAAATCGAACAAAACCCTGAACTGGGAAACCGCCGCCGGCACGTTGCTGGAATTCGGCGAAGCGAACGGTATCAAGATGAACAGCGGTTGCCGGTCAGGCGGCTGCGGAACCTGTTTGACTGCGCTCAGGGAAGGCGAGATAGAATATATACACCGGCCGGGCAAGAAGCCCGAGGCGGGTTCATGCCTTGTCTGTATCGCCCAACCGACGGGTCGTGTCGTTCTGGATGCCTGAGACAACCACCGCAATGCCGATCATCAAGACCGGTCCTGCGAAATATGTTATATTGAATTATAGTGTCTGACTGGGAGATTTAGCATGATCATGATCCGAAAGTTCTTTTGTGGCCTGGTCCTACTTTCGGCGTTGGTCCTTGTCCCCGGAGGTGTGAACAACGCCCGGGCGGCCAATGATCCGGCAAAAGTCATGGGGCCCAACGCCTGCGCCGAGTGCCATAAAAACGAAGCCGAAGTCTGGAAAGGGACCCACCACTTCAAGACTTTTCGCGATTTGCCGCGCAGCAAGGAAGCGCGCGAAATTGCAAAGAAAATGGGCGCACGGCGCATCAAGGCGGCGAGCCTGTGCCTCGATTGCCATTTCACCAACCAGGTTTCCGGGGGCAAAGTGAAGGCCATCGCAGGAATTTCCTGTGAATCATGTCATTCGGCGGGAAAGAGCTGGATCAAGGTCCACAGCGGTTATAGCGGCAAGAAAAAAGCGACCGAGACCCCCGCCGAAGCCAAAACCCGGTGGGAAAAAGCCGAAGCCGGCGGCATGATCCGGCCAAAGGAAATGTATAGGCTGGCCAAGAATTGCTATAGCTGCCATGTGGTGCCGCGCGAGAAGCTGATCAATGTGGGCGGCCATACCGCCGGCAGCGCCTTCGAACTGGTGTCCTGGTCCCAGGGTGAAATCCGCCACAATCTCTGGTACGGCGACGGCAAGACAAACAAGCCGGCAAGCGCAAAGCGCAAGCGGCTGATGTTTGTGGTCGGGCTCGTGGTTGAACTGGAAACGTCCCTGCGCGCGGTCGGCAAGGCCACCGAGAAAAAAACCTATGCCGTCAAAATGGCGGGCCGGGCCTCAAGGGCCCGCAAGCGTCTGGCGGGGGCGGCCAAGATATTGTCGAACGTTCCCGAACTTGCGGCGGCCGTCAAGGCGGCTGGGGCGGTGGGGTTGAAACTTAACAACGATGCCGCGTTATCGGCGGCCGCGGACAAGGTTGCGGCGGCGGGCAAACAGATTGCCGGCAAGTATGATGGAAGCACGTTTGCCGCCATCGACAAGGCAATTCCAGGCCCCGGGAAATATAAAGGAAAACCGGTCCGTTAAGTGTACCGCATTGGCGCAAGACCAGGAACCAAAGCGTTGACTGAAAAGGCTGGGCCGTGAGCGAAGACCAGGGCGCGGGCAGACCGCAACGGTGGGATAAGCCGTTCGGTCCGACATCGATGGCGGATGCGGATATTGATCGCGTTCTCGCCCTGCCGTCTTTTTCCTCGGTCGAAGCGGATGAATTTCCCAAGGATTTGCCGCTGCGGGAAATCATTGCCAATGATGGCCGCATCCAGCGGTTTTCGAGGGGCGATATCATCGTCCGGCGCGGCGATTATGGGAGTTCCGTTTTCCTCATCCTGGACGGCGCGGTCAGGGGATTGGCCAGTGAGGAGGCGGAACGCGCCATCGCCCCGGCGGACACGGTCGCCAAAAAAGGCTGGTTCGGGGCGCTTGCCCAGCTTTGGCGCAATTCCCGAATTCCCGAATTCCGGTCCTCGGTGAAATATCAGTCCGATGCGCGGGATGGCGCAAAAGGATTCCGGTTAAGCGTCAATCGCGCAATTGTGGTGTCGCCGTCCTATGTCGGGCTTAACCGGCGTCTGGGGCGCGCCAAGTCGGGTGAACCGGCAATATCCGAATCCTTTGCAGGCGCCGACCAGCGCGCCAACTCGCCTGAGCCCGATGAAACCTTCGTCACGCGGCTTGAAGATATCGACGCGTTAATCGACCAATACAACACGTTTCCCATTGCCGCGCCCGAGATGTTCGGGGAACTGGCCGCCCTGGCGCGAAGTCCGCGTGGGGCGACGGTTTTCGCCGAATCGGATATAGTTGAGGTTGTTGAGCTTCGTTGGCAGGCGCTGCGGGAAATCCGCCGTTGGTCGGAAGGATTCAGCAAACGCATTGATGCGCTGTACCGGGAACGCGGCCTGATTACCCATCTGCGGTCGTCGCCGATCTTCAAGCATGTCGATCAGGCCACCCTGGAAATTATCGCCGGTCAGACCGTTTTCGAGACCCATGGCGGTTTTGAATGGAGCGCAGCTTTTCAGCGCGCGCGGGACCAGGCCGGTCATGTGGACAGCATCATCGAACAGGAACCGGTTATCGCCGAGGAAGGCCATTACCTCGACGGGTTGATCCTGATCCGGTCCGGTTTCGCCCGTGTCAGCGTCACCGTGGATCACGGTCAGAAAACCGTTGGATTTCTCGCCAATGATGACGCCTTCGGATTGGAGGAAATCGTCGCCAGCTGGCGCGGTGAGGGGGACCATAAGCTGCGCCGCAGCCTCCGGGCCATCGGCTATGTGGATTTGCTGCGTGTGCCGACAAGCCTTGTGGAACAATATCTTCTTGATGGCCTGCCGCCCGAACTTCTCGACGATACCATTATGGCGAAACAGTCGGAAATTGCCGATCATGCGCAGCCGTTCAAGGCGGATGCGGAAACCGCGGAACAGCCCATACTTGATTTCCTGATCGATAACCGGGTCATCAACGGCACCCAGACCATGTTGATCAACACCGACAAATGCGTCAATTGCGATGATTGCGTCAGGGCCTGCGCGGCCACCCATGACGGCAATCCGCGTTTTATCCGTCACGGAATCTCCCATCGGAATTTCATGGTCGCCAATGCCTGCATGCATTGCGTGGATCCTGTGTGCCTGATCGGCTGCCCGACCGGCGCCATCCACCGCAGCACGACCACGGGCAATGTTGTGATTGATGACGCCACCTGCGTTGGCTGCGCCACCTGCGCAACGTCATGTCCCTATAACAATATCCGCATGGTGGAAACCAGGGATGCAAACGGCGCGTTGATCGCCGACGATCAATTCATGCCCATCGCCAAGGCGACCAAATGCGATTTATGCGCCGGCCAGCAGGGCGGACCGGCGTGTGAACGCGCCTGTCCCCACGATGCGCTGAAGAGGGTCGATATTCGCAATTCCAAGGCGCTTGGCGAATGGCTCAGCAATTGACTGTCACATCCCGCAGGCGGGTCCGCAATTCGACGATCACGATCATTGTGGTCCTGGTATTCGGCTGGGTTTCGACGCTCTATGCGGACGCGCTCCGCCAGCATGAGTTTCTCGATGGCTGGGTGCTGGCTGCGGGGATGATTGTTCTGGCATGTTTCAACATTCGTAAAAAATTTCCCATGCTGGATTTGGGCAAGGCGTCGACCTGGACCCAGATCCACATTTATCTCGGATTTTTCACGGTCATCCTGTTTCTTTTTCACACCGATTTTGACATGCCGATCGGCCCATTGAACTGGGCGCTGTGGGTGATGTTCGTGGTCGTGTCGCTCAGTGGAATTATCGGCCTTTACCTGTCCACCTCAATTCCCCCGAAACTCGAACGGGGCAGCGAACGCATTTTACTGGAACGCATACCCGGGTTTCGGGCCCAGCTGGCGCGCGAGGTTGAAGACCTGGCCATGCGCTCGGTGGTCGATGATGCGTCCATGACCATATCGAATTTTTTTACCGACACCCTGCATCATTTCATGGGGCGCGAACGCAACTTGCTTGACCATCTGTGTGGATCGCCCCGGAAACTGAGCCGTATCCGGCAGGATTTCGCTAATCTGCAGCGCTATCTCGATTCTCGCGGGGTTGAGATTTTGCGGGAAATCGAAGACCGCGTGGTGGCGAAGGACAATCTGGATTTCCATTTCGCCCATCTCATGGTCCTGCGCCTGTGGCTGTTCATTCATATTCCGGCGACCTATAGCCTGATCTTTCTTGCCTGCGTCCACGTCGCCACCGCGTATGCATTCTCAACCGGGGCGCCGTGATGCGGATCGTCCAGAAATTCGGTTACCTCGACAGCAATTATGAACGGCCCAACCAGAATTGGGTTTGCGGGCGAACCGCTCTCGGGGATCCGTGCCGGATTGGGCCGGACGGCAAGGGATGCTGTCAGGCGACTTTTGAATGCCGCCCCCGGAATGATGGCAGCCGGTGGGAATGCACCCGCCCCGCGATCGCCGGAGGAGAATGCGAGACCGGTCCGTTGCCCGACGGCACATGTTGCAGGGCCATTCCGCCCTGCACCCCGGCCCGCAGCCTGCGCGCGAAGCGCGGCATGTGGGTGCGCTGGGCCATGGCCATCACAATCGGTTTCCTGGCGGTGATCTTCGGGCTCAATAGTGGCGCGTACTTCATGCCGGGCCCCATGACGGACGGTCACAGCTCGCTCACCTCCTGTTCCGACTGTCATACCTCCGTGGCCCCTGGCCCGTTCGGCTGGATGCATTCGGTCTTTACCGAATTGCGTCCGGGCGAAGACAGCAAGGCCTGTCTGACCTGCCATATCGTGGGCGCAAATTCCGGTAAGGCGCATGGTTTGCCCGCCGCGAAAGCTGCGAAGATGGGTCAAATGATCGCCGCGCGGCCCAACGCCAGGCCGGATCCGATGACGGCGAAACTCCGGCAAACCATGTTCCCCATGGACCGGTTTGTCGAAAATGATATCGGCTGTGCGACCTGTCATGTTGAACATAAGGGCCGCAAATCGGATCTGAAAAAAATGTCCGATGCCGAATGCCAGTCCTGTCATACGGCCCAGTTCGCCAGCTTTTCCAGCGGCCACCCGGAATTCAGCAACTACCCCTATACGCGGCGGACGCGGATCATTTTCGATCACAACTCCCATATCAAGCTCCATTTCCCGGAAATGGGCGCAAAAAAAGACCCTGCCCTCAAGCCGCCGGAAAGCTGCGCCAATTGTCATGAATTAGGGCCCAATCGCCGGCTCATGGCGGTCAAGCCGTTTGAGGAAACATGCAGCGCCTGCCATGTGAAACAGATCACCGGCGCCGATCGCGCCTCCGGGCCGCGCGGGGTGCCGTTCCTGACAATCCCCGGTCTCGACGTGGAAACATTGCGGGACCGGAATGCGGCGATCGGTGAGTGGCCGGAAGAATCGGAAGCCCAACTGACCCCGTTCATGGCGATGCTGTTGAGCGCCCAGGCTTCGATCAAGGATGATCTGGCGCTGATTGCAAAGCGTGATCTCCTCGATCTGTCCGATGCGACCGACGCCGATATCGCCGCCGTGGAACGCCTCGCATGGGCCGTTAAATCGTTGATATTCGACATGTCGACCAAGGACCCGGCGTTGTTGAGCAATCGTCTGGCCGCCGGTAATGGGCCCGGCGATATTCCCATCGGCCGGCTAATTGCCGCCATGCCGCGGGATGTGCTGATGGGCGCGCGGCGGGACTGGTTGCCGAACCTGGCGCGGGAACTTGCCGATCATGCGGCCGGAAAGCGCGTCCCGGCCCCTGCGCCGACCGCCGGCGCACCCCCCCAAAACCAGGCTGCGAAAGAACCCGAAAGCGCCTCGCCACCCGCAACCGCTGAAAAGGAAGACATCCTGTCGGGCGGCAAGGACGACATCCTGTCCGGCGACAAAGACACATCGGATATTCTTTCAGGCGGCGATGACAAGTCCGACATTTTGTCAGGTGGCAAGGAAGACATCCTGTCCGGTGACAAAGACAAATCGGACATTCTTTCGGGTGGCGATGATAAGTCGGATATTCTTTCGGGTGGCAAGGAAGACATCCTTGCGGAG
>CALGIA010000073.1 GCA_937916005.1 uncultured Rhodospirillaceae bacterium | reverse complement strand
CAATCCCTTCACATAGTTTCAAATAGGCTTCCATGACCGGCCGCATATCGTCGGGCAGGGGGATTGATTTCTGACTCGTCTTGGACGCGATGCAGTTTACGAATTGGCCGCGAAGAATTTCCGGCCCGCTGTTGTCATCTCCATCGAGTCCGATGATCGTGAAATGCATGCTTGACCGTCCGAGCCCGGTCAGGACGAAAACCAGCTTGAGAAATTGTCCCATGGCCCGGGGCCGCTTGAAATCGACCTCCACATGCACAAGGGGAAACATGCGCTGGTGTTTAGAAAATTGAACTGGAAAATCAACACCGATCACATCTTCCATCCAGTCTTCGAACAGATCGTTGAACATGCGAAAAAACTCGGGATAAAAAACGATCCCGGCGGGATCGGATTCGGCGAATCGGATCTTGCGGGTTACCGCGAAAATGTTGTCGGTCAGCTCCATCAAGGATTTCCCTTCGCATATAGCTTCAGTCCGGCAAAGACAGCGTCATTGGCCGGCGTGGCGACGCCCTGTTCTTTACCCAGCCCGACGATCGCGCCCGACAGCCATTCCAGTTCCAGCTTGTTGCCGCGTTCCAGATCCTCAAGCATGGAGGCTTTCATGCCGACCGGAACCGTGTCGGCGAATTGCAGCCGGTCCGCCGCGAAATCAGGGTCGAGCGCGACGCCTTTCGCAAGACCCACGGCAACGGTCTCCTCCATGAGCGCGGTCATGAAATTTCGGCAATCCTGATCGGCGAGTATCTTTCCGACCGGTTGTCGCATCAACGTGGTTGCGCCGCTGAGGCCGACAAGGAATACGAATTTTTGCCATTGCTCCACCTCGATCCTGTCGGACAGGGTCGCGTCAATGCCCGCTTTTACACAAGCATCATGGAATGTTTTCAGCCTTGCGCTTATTTCGCCGCCCGCCTCACCAAAGACCAGCCGCGCGAACTGGCTGGTATGGCGGACAATTCCCGGGGCGCTCACCACCGAGGCGATATAGGCGGACCCGCCGACCACATGTTCCGCGCCGAGAATTGGAGCCAGCCGGGCGACGCTGCTGATCCCGTTCTGAAAGCAGATCAGTGTCGTATCCGGCCCCATCAGAGGCATGCATGCCGCGCCGCTGGATTCCGTGTCCCAAAGCTTGACCGCCATCAGCACGTAGTCAACCGTTCCAATGGAGGAGGCGTTCTCATGCAGATTCAGGCCGGTCAGATGAAGATCGCCAAGCGGGCTTTCGATTGTCAGCCCGTTTTGTTTCAGGGCGTCGTAATGCGCGCCACGGGCCACGAAGTGGACGTCTTCGCCCGATGCCGCAAGCCGCGCGCCGAAATATCCGCCGACAGCGCCCGCCGCCATGATCGCAATTCGCGCCATTTATGCCCCCACGCCCTAACTCAATATATTAACAGGGGCGGAGCATAACACGGCGAACAGGGTTCGTGTCAGGCCCGGCTATTCAGGCAACGTCTTTCATGAGAGGCAGGTGTGCGGTGACATTGGTGCCAACGCCCTTGGCGCTTTTTATTTCGAGCCACCCGCCATGGAGTTCGATCAATGACTTTGTCAATGGCAGGCCCAGACCGGTGCCGTCGACCTTGCGAGTCAAGGAATTGTCGATTTGTCCGAACGGCGTAAGCGCCTTGGGAATTTCTTCATCGGTCATGCCGATGCCCGTATCGGTAACGGAAACCGAAATGCCGCCATGCCCATCATGGTCGGCCGAGATAGTCACCAACCCGCCCTCCGGTGTGAATTTGACGGCGTTGGTGAGGAGATTGAGGCAAATCTGTTTCAGCTTGCGTTCGTCGGCGAATAATTTGGGCAGATCCGACGCCACCGATACCTCCAGCGTGAGGCCGCCATGTTCCGCACGCTCCCTGATCAGGCGCACCGAGCTCTGCACGATCTGCTCCACATCAATCGTCTCCGGAAAGAGTTCCAGCTTGCC
>CALGIA010000072.1 GCA_937916005.1 uncultured Rhodospirillaceae bacterium | reverse complement strand
AAGATGGTTCAGCGAACCGTGGACCCACGTCACAATAAAGCGAGATCTTTTGCAACAATGTCGGCTGGTCTATGGGCTTGGTCACGTAATCATCCATGCCCGCCTGAATGAACTTTTCACGATCACCCTGCATCGCGTCCGCGGTAACCGCGATGATCGGCAATTTGGAACGGGGCCCGGACATGGCGCGAATCCGGGCCGTTGCCTCAAGACCATCCAATTCCGGCATGTGGACATCCATGAGAACCAGGTCGTATTCGGCATTTTGCACCGCCTCGACGGCCTCCAGGCCGTTATTGGCGATGTCGATCTGAAAATTCTCACGCACAAGCATGGCCAGAATCACTTTCTGGTTTACCAAATTGTCCTCGGCCACAAGAACACGGAACGTTTTGCCGGATTTCTCCGCCAGCCCGGCGAGCGGCCCAGGAAGACGCCCAGGCGCACGCGGCGCGGCGTCATCCAGTACATCGGTTACCGGCGTCAGAATTTCCCCCAGTCTTTCCATGAGCGGCAGCAGACGAAGCGGCCTGGACAGACAGGCGTCGAAACCGGCGCCCATGACAAGTTCGCCGATATGATTGTTTTCACCCGATGCGATCAGAACCAGCTTGGGATGATCGGGCCCATATTCACGGCGAATGTCCGTTCCCAGGGACAAGCCGTTTTCATCGCCCAACGAATGATTGATAAACACGAGATCGACCGGGTCCCCGGAATCGTGGGCGGCGCGCAGAATATTGTGCGAATCATCGGCGCCGGCGGCGGCTTCGATCCGCAATCCCCATTCCGACAATTGCCCCATCAGAATGTCGCGGCCGATCGAAGCGGCGCCCACAATGATCGCCCGCTTCCCCGTCAGCACGGGCATCAAAGTCCGGCGCGGGTCCACATAAGTTTCAATATCGTCATCGGCGATATTCGAAACGCGCAGCGTGAAGCGGAAAACGCTCCCCTTGCCCTCTTCGCTTCTTACGCCGATTTCACCGCCCAGCATTTCACATATCTGATAACAGATCGCGAGACCAAGACCGGTTCCACCGTATTTTCGGGTCGTCGACGCATCCACCTGGGTGAAACGATCAAACAAGTCATGGCGGGCGCTTTCAGGAATGCCGAGGCCCGTATCGGCGACTTCGAAGGCGAGCATCAGCCCGTCTTCATCGCGATAATCGACCCGGACCGTGACCGAAATGCCGCCCTGCTCGGTAAATTTCAATGCGTTCCCGACCAAATTCAACAAAACCTGACGCAACCGGCCAGGATCGCCGCTGACATGGGCCGGCACATCCGGGTGGACGAATACGGCAAGATCCAGCCCCGTATCCATGGCTTTGGGGCCCAACAGATGGATCACCCCGTCAAGGGCGTCATGGATAGCGAATGGGATGTTCTCCATATCCAAATGGCCGGACTCCATCTTGGATAAATCGAGAATATCGTTGAGGAGCATCAGCAGGGCATCGCCACATTCGGCGATCACCTGGGCCTGTTCGCGTTGCTCGCTCGACAGATCGCCCTGCAACAACAGGGCCGCCATGCCGAGAACGCCGTTCATGGGCGTCCGGATTTCATGGCTCATGGTGGCGAGGAATTCCGATTTGGCGGCGGCGGCCTCCTCGGCTTTCCGCTGCGCCAGTTCGGCATCCATTTTTGCGAGTTGAAGTTCATCCGCGGCGCCGACGAGTTCCGCGCTCTGCAACTCGAGCCGATCCTTGGCATCCCAGTATTCCGCAACCCGTTGTTCGAGTTCGGCCTTGGTATTAATGAGTTCGCTTTCGATTTCCTTTTGAGCCGTGATGTCGAACGTCATGGCATCAAAAATCACATCGCCATTTTCCATGCGCCGGGGAATTGATATGGCGTGCAACCAGACGATTCCGCGCTGGCAATGCTGGATACGGAAATCGATGGTCAGGGGCTCAAGCTTTTCAGCCGACCGGGTGACGGCCTCCCGGTGACGTTCCTTGTCTTCCGGATGGATCGCTTCGGCCAGCACAGACGGATTGGCCATGACATCGGCGGTGCTGTATCCTGTAACGTCCAAAACGCCCTCACTGACAAAGGGGTATTCGATGGTTCCGTCGGGATGCAATACGCGCTGGTACACGACACCCGGAACATTTTTGGCAATACTCTCGAAGCGGGTCTCGGTTTCCCGCAATTTTTCCTGGAAATGTTTTTTATCGGTGAGGTCGCGAACGATCACCAGGGCGGCCGGCGCGCCGGCCCAGAATATGGGCGCCCCCATGGTTTGACCGTGAAACATGGTTCCGTCGGCATGCAGAAGACGTGTTTCGCGAAATTCCGTCGCGTGGCCCTGGCCGATAATGTTCAGTGCCCGGTCACGGATCGCCGCGCGCTCGTCCGGGTGAAAAATATCTTCGGTCAGCCGTCCGATTGCCTGATCGGCGGTCTCAAACCCGAACATTCTAACCATCGAGGGGCTGGCGTAAACGATGCGGCTATTCACGTGAATGAAAATCGCGTTCGCGGAATGATTGAACAGCGACTGGAGCTGTGATTGGCTTTCCCGGTAGTTTTCCTGGATCCGCTGGTCCCGCAGGGAGAGGGTCGCCAGACGCGCGGCGTTTTCCAACAATTCCGCACGGTCGTCGGACAATTCATGAAGCTCGGGGGAGAACAAGACCATCACTCCCACGACCCTGCCGGTCTTTGAAAAGAACGGCAGAAGCCGGCAGGCATTGAACCCCTTGCGCAAGGCCGCCTCTCGCCAATCGGCGATTTTCGGTTCGCCGGCAATATCCGGTATGAGCAGCGCTTCTTCCGCGGACATGACATCGTCCAGCAGAGCCCCGTTGGTCAGCTGTTCCGCAAGTGATGCCGGGAAATCAACGCCAGGGGTCACATCGAAAATCGAGCCATCCGCCAGCGGCGTCAGAATTGCCGCGTGATCTCCGTCCTGGCTCACCCAGGTGGCTATGGACGACAAAATGACGGCCAGGCTCTCGCCGCCAGTCAGAAGCGCGAGAATCTCGCTATATCCGGAACGTGCCATATTGAATCGTCTTGCCTGATCGAGGGCGGAATGCCAGTTGTCGTAATCAGGTTTCAAGCTACCCTGATAGGGCTTAAATAAGGTTAACCATGGGGATTTCCGCCGGTTTCGCTGGCGCCGAAAAAACGCTAACCTACAGTCCTGGGTGACGGGGAATGGGTGACAGGGCCAAATACAGGAGCAACGGACATGATTGCGGTGATTTTTCAGGTCACGCCAAAGGACGGAAAATCAGACATATATTTCGACATTGCAGCCGAATTACGCCCGGAATTGGAAAAAATGGACGGTTTCGTGTCAATTGAGAGGTTTGAAAGCCGCACAACCCCCGGGAAATATCTGTCACTATCATTTTGGCGCGATGAAGAGGCCGTTCGCACCTGGCGAAACCAGGAAGACCATGCTCTGGCCCAAGCACGCGGCAACCGGGAAATATTTGCGGATTACAGGATTTCGGTTGCAGAAGTGG
>CALGIA010000071.1 GCA_937916005.1 uncultured Rhodospirillaceae bacterium | reverse complement strand
AAATTGGCTTCCCGGCTGAACATGTGCATCGATCCGCCCTTGCCCTTGGAATATCCGCCGCGACGTCCGGTCAATTCGGCCATGACGCCCTTGGGATCCATGCGGCACGCCAGCATATGGCCATGATCGCGGTAGCTTGTAATCACGGCGTCATCGGGCGTGATCGACGCCTGCATGCCCACGACCACCGCTTCCTGCCCGATATAGAGATGGCAGAAACCGCCGATCAAACCCATGCCGTAGAGCTGACCCGCCCGCTCTTCAAAGCGGCGTATCAACAGCATTTCACGATAAAATTTCAGGAGGTCTTTTGGGTCGGCGTCACTGCGCGCCTTGCCATTGCTTATAGGCGCCGATTTCGCTGCCGCCTTGCCCTTGGCGGGCTTAGCAGCGCCTTTCCGGCTCTTGGTAGCGGCCATGCACGCAATCCCGTCCGATATAGCTGAAAATTAAGACTGGTCCGGAGACAACCCAATAACCCCGGCCCAAGCTCGAAATATACGGTCTAGCACAAGTTTGGGCAACCATAGGCTCGGCAAGTTTATGTCTTATTAATATCTGGTTTGGAAACGAATATACGACGGACGACCAACAAAAGCGGCCATCTGTTTATTATCGGGAGTGGATCCTGGGAGGATAGAAGATCACAAGTTCATCGGGGCGTCCGAGGCCGGACATGATTCGCGCGCGCTCATCCAGCAAATCCGGATCGAGATTATCGGGTTTGAGCAATGCGGTGCGATGTGCGAGACGCTGACGCTCCACCGTGGTTTTGGCGTGAATGGCCTCGGCGCGAACAACGTTCTGATGAAGCTGTACCCAGGCAAGAATGCCCCGGTCGCCCTGAAAGGCGTTGAGCACAAAATAGCCGACGACCAGCGCGCCCAAAGTTGGCCCCACCACAAAACGTCCGCGCCGACGAATTTCCCGAACAAGCGACATGACGGGCAACGAATCACATTATGATTCGTCTCGTCAACAGAAATATTCAGAAAAGAGTCAACAGAGTCTGATATTTACGTGGATAACTCAAGGCAGGAGTCGAGACTCTGTCCCTAAGCCATTCGATTCTAGGAAAGAACAAACCCAGAACCTTCGTAACGGGCCGCCGGGCCCAGTTCCTGCTCGATGCGGATAAGCTGATTGTATTTGGCCAGCCGGTCCGACCGCGCCAGGGAACCGGTCTTGATCTGGCCGCAATTGGTCGCGACCGCCAGATCGGCGATGGTCGAATCCTCGGTTTCGCCGGAACGGTGCGACATCACGGCGGTGTAGCCGGCCTTGTGGGCCATCTCGACGGCCGCAAGCGTTTCGGTCAGGGTGCCGATCTGGTTGACCTTGATCAGGATGGAATTGGCGACGCCGTCCTTGATGCCACGGTCCAGCCGTTCCGGATTGGTGACGAACAGATCATCGCCGACAAGCTGGACCCTGCCGCCCAATTCAGCGGTCAGCGCGGCCCAGCCTTCCCAATCATCCTCGGCCATGCCGTCTTCAATGGACACGATCGGATAGCGTTTCACCAGATCCGCATACAGCGCCACCATGCCGTCGGAATCCAGCGACTTGCCTTCGCCGGCCGGTTCATACTTGCCGTTCCGGTAAAATTCGGATGATGCGGAATCGAGCGCCAGCATCACATCCTCGCCGGGCTTGTAGCCCGCCGCCTCGATGGCCTTCATCACGAAATCAAGCGCATCGGTTGTGCCGCCGATATTGGGCGCGAACCCGCCTTCGTCGCCCACATTGGTGTTGTGCCCGGCATCGCTGAGCTGCTTGCGAAGCGCATGAAACACTTCCGACCCGCAGCGCACGGCTTCCGCGATCGAGCCGGCCGTCACCGGCATGATCATGAATTCCTGAAAATCGATCGGGTTGTCCGCATGCTCGCCGCCATTGATGATGTTCATCATGGGTGTCGGCAGCAACCGCGCCGACGCGCCGCCCACATAGCGGTACAGCGGCAGCCCGGCATCGAGCGCCGCCGCCTTGGCCAGGGCCAGGCTGACCCCCAGGATCGCATTGGCGCCGAGGCGCGCCTTGTTGGGCGTGCCGTCGAGCTCGATCATCAACTCGTCGAGCGCATTCTGGTTATCCGCATCCATGCCGGACAGGGCGTCGTAGATTTCACCATTGACGGACTCGATGGCCTTGAGGACACCCTTGCCGCCGAAGCGCTTGGGGTCGCCGTCGCGCAATTCCACGGCCTCATGTGTGCCGGTCGATGCCCCGGACGGTACGGCGGCGCGGCCAACCGCGCCGGACTCGAGCTCGACGTCGACTTCAATGGTGGGATTGCCGCGTGAATCCATGATTTCGCGGGCGAGAATATCAAGAATGCCAGTCATAAAACTCTCCTGTCCAGAGTTCTGATAACGCCTCGAAGCGGAGCGCGCAACTTTGTTGTTTACACCAAACAAAATTCCGCCTATTTTAACGTCGACTTTATAAGTCGGAGTTAAATCATGGGCCTCTATGGCAGCAGCGTCGAATATGGTTTGCACTGTCTTCTTTCCCTCGCCGATGCGCCGGAGGGGAGCCCGCCCAGCAGCCGTGATCTTGCCGAATTCCAGGGCATTTCGCCGTCCTACGTGGCCAAGCTGTTTACCCGGCTGGAAAAGGCCGGGCTGGTCGCATCGGCGGAAGGCATCGGTGGCGGATTTCAGCTGGCGCGGCCCGCCGACAAAATCACCGTCCTGGATGTGACCGATGCGCTGGAAGAAGACAAGTCGCTGTTCGTCTGCAAGAACATCCGGGCCCGCTGCGTTCTCTATGGCGACAATCCGCCCCACGCGGAGACCCGGGGCATGTGCTCCATCCATGCCGTCATGATCGAAGCCGAGCGGCGCATGCGTGACTCCCTCGCGGGCACCAGCCTGGCCGATCTTGCCGGGGAGGTCAGAGACAAATTGCCGGCGAAAACCAGCGCCGACAAAGCGCAGTGGTTCACCGATCGTCAGGCCGGTCGACGGAAACGAAAAACAATTCCATGAGGAAAACAGACATGCAGAACATACTTGTGATCGGCGGCGGGTTCGCCGGCATGATGGCGGCGCTGAACGCGGCCGACGAAATCGACCAGCATGGCGGCGACATCGCCGTGACACTGGTATCGCCGTCGCCTTTCATCACGATCCGCCCCCGGCTCTATGAGAAAAACCCCGAGACATTGAGAGCGCCGCTGCTGCCGACCTTCAGGACGGCCGGAGTGGCGTTCGTCGAAGGCGCGGCCCGGACAATCGACACGGAAAATCGCGCTGTCACCGTGGACGGCGGCGACGGAAAGACCGAAACACTTTCCTACGACCGGCTGATCCTGGCGACGGGGAGCGAGCTTCGCGAACTTCCCATTCCGGGGCTGGCCACGAACAGCTTCAATATCGACACCTACGACTCCGCCGTCGCGCTGGACAGGCATCTGCAAGACGTTGTTCAAACGCCCGACGCGCCGGGCCATAACTGTTTCGTGATTGTCGGCGCGGGCATGA
>CALGIA010000070.1 GCA_937916005.1 uncultured Rhodospirillaceae bacterium | reverse complement strand
ACCTATGACCTGGCGCCCGAAATGTCCGCCGCGGAGGTCACCGACAAGCTGGTCGCCGCAATTGGATCGGGCCAATATGATTTCATCCTGGTGAACTACGCCAACCCGGACATGGTTGGCCATACCGGCGACCTCGCCGCCGCGATGGTGGCAATTGAAACCATTGATCAATGTATCGGCCGAATTGAGACGGCGGTGTCCGACGTCGGCGGCGCGCTGTTGATCACCGCCGATCATGGCAATGCGGAAACCATGCGCGATGCGGAAACGGGCGAACCTCATACGGCGCATACCACAAACCCCGTGCCCGTGGTCCTGGTGAACCCGCCCCGGTCGGTATCCGGTTTAACCAGTGGCAGCCTTGCCGATATTGCACCGACGATTCTGGCCTTGCTGGGACTGCCCCAGCCGGATGAAATGACGGGAACGTCCCTGCTTCAATCCATGGAAAACATAGGAACCACGACCGGTGAACGCGCGCCTGTTTAACCCAAATAGATGGGTGCGGCCGGCTGCGATAGTCATCCTGGCGGTATTTACTGCTGTGTCCATGCCCGTCCGAACGGCGGACGCGGCGGCGGACAACGTGCAGGCGCTGGGCAGCATCCAAAATGACCTGAAGGACGTGCAGGCGCGACGTGAACAATTGCGCCGGGCGGCCGATACATATGCATCCGAACTTTCCGGGCTAAAACACAAGCTGGTCTCCGCCGCCCGGAGGGCGCAGGATCACGAGGCGAGAATTTCGAGTCTGGAACAGCGTATTGCGAAACTTTTCAAAGAGAAAACCGAGAAAACATCGAATTTAAAGAAGCGCCGGCATCAATTGATGCGAATGCTGGCCGCGTTGCAGCGGCTTTCGCGCCATCCACCCGTGGCGCTGGTCGCGCTTCCGGCGAGTCTGACAGACACCGTGCGCAGCGCCATTCTGCTGCGTGGCGCCGTGCCGCGTATCGAAGGGGAAGCTGCCCGGTTAAGACAAGATTTGTCGCGCCTGGCCGTTGTGCGCTCAAATATCGCGTTGGAGCGCGAGGAACTAACAGCGGCAGGACATGCGCTCGAAGGCGAACGCCGCGATCTGGCCGTTCTGATAGATCGCAAGATCAATCTTGAGCGTCAGGCAATTGCTGAAAGCTGGGTCGCAAAAGCCCAAATCTCGGAACTGGCTACCCAGGCCCGTGATTTGCAGGATCTTATCAACCGGCTCGCCGTCAACCGGCGCGCGCGGGCAAAAAATATTCCAAAACCCAGGCAGAAACCCGCCGCCAAGACGGCGGCCTTATCCCCATCAACCGGTCGATTGCCGGTCCAGGGAAAAATCTTGCAACAGTTTCACCGGTCAGGCCCCCAATCCAGTAGAAAAAAGGGCATAACCATCGAAACACGCGCCGATGCCCACGTCGTCGCGCCCGGCAATGGCGAAATTGTGTTCGCCGGACCCTTTCGCGGCTATGGGCAACTCTTGATCATTGAACATGACGGGGGATATCATGTACTTCTAGCGGGGTTGCGTCGTGTGGATGCAGCCGTCGGCGACAAGGTCCTCGAAGGAGAACCGGTTGGGGTTATGGGTTCCCCACCCGGCCAGAAACCTAAACTATATTTTGAACTGCGCCGTAACGGCCGTCCGGTGAATCCCTTACCGTGGCTCGCGGCCCGCAAGGACAAGGTAAACGGATAATGCGAATGCGAATTCTGGCGGCGATTGCCGTAACGACTCTGCTGTTCACGCCAGCGGCTTATGCCGCCGGGGAAAAAGATCAGGATTATTATCGCCAGTTGGAACTTTTCGGCGATGTCTTCGAACGCGTCCGCGCCGACTACGTTAAAAAGGTGGGCGAAGAAAAACTGATCGAATCAGCGCTTAACGGCATGCTGACGTCGCTCGACCCGCATTCCAGCTATCTCAATGCGAAAAGTTTCCGCGACATGCAGGTTCAAACTCGCGGTGAGTTCGGCGGACTTGGCATCGAAGTAACCATGGAAAATGGTTACGTTAAAGTGGTCTCACCGATCGACGATACGCCGGCCTTCCGCGCGGGGCTGAAACCGGGCGATTTGATTATCAAACTCGATAATGAGGCGGTCCAGGGGATGAGCCTTGCCGAGGCGGTCGAAAAAATGCGCGGCCGGGTAAATTCGGACCTGATCCTGTCCATCAGCCGCGGCGGAGCAACACCATTTGATGTGACCATTACCCGAGCGGTCATCAAAATTCAATCGGTGCGATCACGGGTCGAAGGAGATACCGGATATGTCCGCATTACGTCCTTCAGTGAACAGACCGACACCGGCGTGGCCCGTGCGATGGAACGCATTCGCGAAAAACTTGGCGATAAGCTCAAGGGGATTGTGCTCGATTTGCGTAATAATCCGGGCGGACTGCTCGACCAGTCGGTCAAGGTGTCCGATGCGTTTCTTGACCGAGGGGAAATCGTCTCGACACGATCCCGCCGTCCCAACGATTCACAGCGGTTCAATTCCAAGCCAGGCGATCTCGCCAAGGGTCTTCCAATGGTCGTTTTGATCAATGGCGGCTCGGCGTCGGCGTCCGAAATCGTCGCCGGAGCCCTTCAGGATCATCATCGGGCCATCATCATGGGAACCCGGTCCTTCGGGAAGGGATCGGTTCAGACGATTATTCCCATTGCCGGTCATGGCGCGGTTCGCCTGACCACCGCGCATTATTACACGCCGTCGGGCAGATCGATCCAGGCCAAGGGGATCGACCCGGATATCGTGGTTGAGCAGTCCCGCATCGAAACGGTTTCCGCCCCAGAGCGGCGGAGCGAACGCGATCTGCGTGGCGCACTTGCAAACCCCAATGAAAAGACGGACAAGACGCCGACGAAAAAAGACGGAAAATCAGCAGAAACCGAAAAGAAGCCTCAGGATTATCAGCTTACCCGGGCGCTGGATTTGATACGCGGCCTAGCGCTTTTCCAAAGCAGAACCGCAAAATAAAATCCGGCAGGACAAAGCTTGAAGGGTATCATCGTGATCAAGCATGAACACAGAGGTGACGAGGCTGCGCAACGGAAAATCGCCGCGTAGCGCGGCGGTACTTCCTCTCGGAATATTATTTGCAATGCTCGGCATTGCCGCTGCGGTGGTCATATGGCTTTCGTTGACGGCTGAACATGG
>CALGIA010000069.1 GCA_937916005.1 uncultured Rhodospirillaceae bacterium | reverse complement strand
GTCCATAATGTGGGGCTGTATCGCGGCATGCTGGGCGAAAAGCCCGATACCCTGCCGGTGCTGCTCTGGACCGCCCAGAACTGGGGCACCCATTTCGAGGAATGGAAGAAACAGGGCAAGAAAATGCCGGTTGCCCATGTCTATGGCTCGGAGCCGTCCATGACATTCTGCGCCTCGGCCCCGGTGCCGACGGGCGTTTGCGAATATGACGTCATGGGCGCGATCCGCGGCACACCCGTTAAGCTGGTCAAGTGTGAAACCGTTGATCTGTGGGTGCCCGCCGACGCCGAGATGGTGATCGAGGGCTATATCGACGACGACCCGGCGACCTTCGAGATGGAAGGGCCGTTCGGCGAATATACCGGCTATTTCGGTGGCGATCAGGGACCCAAGCACGTCACCAAGGTGACCTGCGTGACCCATCGCAAGGACCCGATTTTCCGCGGCACGCTGGAAGGCACGCTGCCCAAGATGCTTAACGAGAATTCCGTGACATCCTCGGTCCAGCGCGCGGGCGTGGCCTGGAATGTGCTGGAACGCGCCGGCGTTCCCGGCATCACCGACGTGCATTGCGCGGCGGCCAATAACGGCACCACCCTGATGATCCAGATGCACCAGACCTATCGCGGCCAGGCCAAGCAGGCCGCAGCCGCCATCTGGGGCTCCAACTCGTCCCATCTGCGCTACAAGAACATCTGGGTGGTCGACGAGGACATCGACATCCGCGATTACGGCGCGCTGGATTGGGCGCTGGCCTATCGGGTCAACGCCGCCGAGGACGACATCGTGTTCTTCCCGGCGACCTGGGGCTCGCTGCTGGATCCGTCGACCCGGCTGTCCGATCGGGATCCGTTCCTGTACGGCACCGGCAAATGGACCCGCATGCTGATCGACGCCACGGTCAATCTGGATTTCGAGCCCGAGGAACAATATCAGGGCAACCGCTATCCGCGCATGGTGACCCCGGCCGATGAAGATCAGGAACTGGTCAATAGACGTTGGGAAGAATACGGATTCGAGCCGAAAGGCTAGTCGTTTTCAGCGGCGCTCGGCAAAGAATTCTCTGAGCAGCGCCCCCGCCCTCGCCTCATCGATCCCGCCATAGATTTCGGGACGATGATGGCAGGTCGGGTGATCGAACACCCGCGCACCGTGTTCCACCCCACCGCCTTTCGGGTCCGACGCGCCGAAATAGAGCCGGCGGATACGGGCAAATGAAACGGCCCCGGCGCACATGGGGCAGGGTTCCAGCGTGACATAGAGGTCGCACCCCACCAGACGCGGCGCGCCGACAAGCCTGGCGGCATCCCGGATTGCCAGCATTTCGGCGTGGGCGGTCGGGTCGGACAGCTCTTCGGTACGGTTTCCGGCGCTGGCGAGAATGTCGCCCGTCGCCGGGTCCACGATGACGGCGCCGACCGGCACTTCACCCCGAACCGCAGCCGCCTCGGCAGCCTCAAGGGCGCGCTCCATGAAGGTTTGAGAAAGATTTCGGGTTTCGGTCATGGCAGTTCCATCAGGGGCACAACTTGGTCAGGGCCATATCCCACGTCAAGCGGTTAACTTTTTGGCAACGCGATTTCGATTAGGTTAACAGACAGCAACCACGAACGGCGACCATGCCAAAACAACCCGCCGAGCTTGAGCATATTCTGCTGCAGGCCATAAATCTCTATCAGCAGGGCCGGGTCCGGGAAACTGGCGAACTCTGCCGCAATATACTTGAATCCGTGCCCGACGAACCGAATGCATTGCATCTGCTCGGCGTGGTGCATCTCATGAACGGCGACACGGTGGGCGCCACTGAATATTTGACCGGGGCCGCGCGCGTCGACGCCAGCAATGCCGACATTTTCAATAGCCTGGCGTCGGCCCTGCGCAAATCAGGAGATTCGGAGCAGGCGGAACAATTCTATCAACGGGCAATTGCGCTCGATGGCGATTCAGCGAAATCCCATGTCAATCTGGCCAATCTGTATCGCGGTACGGGGTCCATGAAACAGGCCGCCAGGCATTACCGCGAAGCGCTGGAAAAAGACCCCAACCATTACCGCGCGCTCAACAATCTGGGCCTCACGCTGGAGGCGCTCGGAGAACCTGTTTCGGCCCTGAACATGTATCAACGCGCCATGGTCGCCAGTCCGGGAAACGCGGAACCCCTTCATAATGTCGCCCGGCTTCTGGGCAAGCTCGGCGAATGGCAGGCGAGCCTGGACTCATTCGACAAGCTGGCCGAGTCGGATCTGGAAAATGGCCTCTACCAGACCGGGAGAGGTATCGCCCTCGGCAAGCTCAACCGGATGGTGGAAGCGAAGACGGCATTCGATATCGCGCTTGTTCTGTGTCCCGGTTCCGTCGATACGCTGATCGGGCACGCCGCGGCGCTTTGCGACCATAACCGCCCGGATGAGGCGTTGGAAATACTTGGACCGGCGCTGAATATCGCGCCCGACAATGCTGATTTGCACAGCCTGTCGGGCTTCGCGCTTATGAGTCTTGACCAGATTAACGAGGCCCTTATCCATCTCGACCGGGCATTGCTTCATGCGCCGGGTCACCCCAATGCCTGGGGCTATCGGGGCGAGGCGTTGAGCCGGCTGGGGCGTCACGAGCTTGCGCTCGACGCCTATGATCAGGCGCTTTCCCATGATCCGCTCAATCTCGATGCCCGTCACGGCCGCGCCGTAACCCGGTTGAAGCTGAGCCGCTTCACCGGCGGTTGGCGGGATTATCTGGCGCGGGCATGCATGCGCGGCGTTGGCCCCGAATTGACCCGTCTTCCCTTGCCGCTGGATTTATCCGGCAAACATGTGACGGTCAGGGGCGATCGAAATTTATCGGAAGAGCTGTTCTTCATGCGCTTCGCCCCGATGCTGAAAGTGCGGGGCGCGAGCATGAGTTATGACAACGCCCCGCAATTGGCCGCCATGATGAGCCGCATCGGCATCTATGACGAACCGCCCGCGTCCGAGACTGATTACATCGTATCGAGCGGTGATCTGCCCTTTGTGATCGGGGCCGATGCCGCCGCCGGCACGGTGCGCGCCGTCCCCATACCGGTTGATCCCGGGCGGTTGGTAGAAGCCGGTTCCATGCTCCAGGCCGTCGGACCGGGCCCATATATCGGCGTTACCTGGCGTGCGGGCACAAACAACCCGCCATTGGAAGACTTCGCCGCCGCGCTGGCCTCCGTTAACGGCGACATCATCCTGCTGCAGGACGATGCATCCCAGGATGACATTGACCGCTTTGAAACAGCTCTTGCGCGGAAGGTCACAAACCTGACGCCGCCGGACGGTAACCTGGAGACCCTATTGGCGTTCATGGACCTGCTGGATGAATATATCTGCGTGGACAATATCAACATACATCTGAGAGCGGCGCGCGGGCGATCCTGCCGCGCGCTGATCGCCAATGAATGCGAATTCTACTGGATGGCATCGGGCAGCCGGTCACCCTGGTTTCCGGAATCGCCGCTCTATCGCCAGGCCCCGAATGGCGCCTGGACCACATCATTGGACTGGCTCGCGCGGGACCTGGAAGCGGCCCACGGCGCGAAGCAAACACACACCGGCTAAGACCGGCGCGCGCCGGGATCACTCCCAACGCGCGCCGGTCTTAGCCTTTACTTTTTCTTGGGTTTGCCGAGCTTGACCATTTTCTTGAACTTGGCGAGCAGCGGCTTGGGCGTCGCGAATGCGGTCGCCACAACTTGCTGCATATGCGCCGCCGCAACCGGGTCGACCGAGATCCGGCGTTTTTTGGCATCGGCCTGGAAAGCCGGGTCATTCATGGTCGCCACGAAAGCGTCACGCAGGATCCTCACCCGATCCGCCGGAACCCCTGCCGCCACGTAGAAGCCATGGCCGATCTGGGCGCTGACTTCCAGGAATTTGACGATCCGGCGCTGTTCATCCGTTTTCACCACGTCGCGAAGATTGGGCACATCCGCGATATCCTTGATCGTGGGGCCGACCTGAAGCAGATGGATCACTTTTTTGTCCCGCAACCAGTCGGGCTTGGTGGTCCGGTAGCTGTTAAAGAAGCTGCCCCGGCCGTTCACTTCACCGGTGATCATGGCCTTGTTCATGGGTCCGCCACCGCGATAGCCCTGCACCATCTTGAATTTGGTTCCGATCGCAGCGTTCAGGAAGGCCGGAATCAGGTAGGCCGATGACAGCTTGCTGGACGTGGCCATGACGAGCTGGATTTTTTTCGCCTGTTCCAGCGTCTTGGCCGGCGCCGTATGCCAGACCGAGCTGACTTCCGTCATCGGGGTCACGGAACCGATCCATTGGGCCTGGGTGGAATCATAGCGCAGCTTGCGCAGCAGGGGCGCGACCACTGCGGGCGGCAGCACGGCGCCTATATTGGTGCCGTCCTTGGACGCGGCATTGAGCACATAATCCATGGATTTGGCCCCGCCCGCGCCGGGCTTGGCCTCAATCAACATGGTGGGATGGCCCGGAATATGATTTTTCAAATGTTGGGCCATCACGCGCGCAACCAGCGTGAAACCGCCGGCGGCGCTGGCGCCGACGGAAAAACGAATGGTCTTGCCGCTGTAAAAATCGTCAGCCCGAGCCGGACCCGAAATCGCGGCAAGACCGATCAGCGCACCAATCATCACACCACATGCTTTCAACGTCATTTAACTGTACTCCCTGTTTATAAAAACACCGGATAATGGTCCCCAAAGACGCCGAATGACAAGCGACAGCGAACAAATATTGTCAAAACCATGCTCCGCGCCTACATATGCGCCATGAGCCTACCAATCATCGGCATAACGCTCGATTCAGAGCAACCGGGCGGATACGCCAAGCTTCCGTGGTATGCACTGCGCGAGAATTACTGTGACAGCGTGGCGCGGGCGGGCGGCTTGCCCTTGCCCCTGCCCCATCACCCGGACCGGGCGGCGGATTATCTCGACCGCATGGACGGGTTGATCATCACCGGCGGCGCGTTCGACGTGGATCCGGCCCTGTTCGGAGCGAAAACCCGCCATGCCAGCGTGATCGTCAAGGAGCGCCGCACCGAGTTCGAACTGGCGGTGACAAGAGGCGCCCTGGAGCGGGATATGCCGATACTTGGGATCTGCGGCGGGCAACAGCTTCTCAACGTGGTGCTGGGCGGCACTCTGGTGCAGCATATTCCCGATGAAATCGACGGCGCGCTGGAACATGAACAGCCCAATCCGCGCACCGAACCGGGTCATGGCGTGACCGTGACCGAAGGGACATTGCTGCATCGCATCGCGGGCAAGACCCAAATGAACGTCAATTCTGCCCATCATCAGGCCGTGCGCGATGTGGCCCACGGTACGATCATCAACGCCGTGGCCCCGGACGGCGTGATCGAGGGCATCGAGGCCGCGGGAAAGTCATTCTGTCTTGGGGTGCAATGGCATCCGGAATACGCCATAGATCCGGCGGACAGCCTGATTTTCGAAGCGCTGATCGCGGCTGCCTCATGAGTGGAAATTCCAAGGATGAAAACGCCGGCGCCGGTGAACGGCTGGCAAAGCGGATGGCGCGCGCCGGGCTATGTTCGCGCCGCGAAGCCGAACGCTGGATCGATGAGGGCAGGGTCAAGATCGACGGCAAGAAAGTCAGACCCCCGGCCCCGTTGGTGACCGCCGACACTCACATTACAGTGGACGACAAGCCGCTGGCGGCGGCGGGAAAAACCCGTATGTGGCGGTATCACAAGCCCAAGGGGCTGATCTGCACCTCCAACGACCCGGAAGGCCGCAAGACGATTTTCGACGCCTTGCCTAAAAGCCTGCCCCGCGTGCTCACCATAGGCCGCCTCGATCTCAATTCGGAAGGGCTGCTGCTGCTGACCAATGACGGTGAACTGGCGCGCAAGCTGGAGCTGCCCGAAACCGGCTGGTCGCGGCGCTACCGGGTGCGGGTCTACGGTTCGGTCGATATCAAGCGGCTCGAAAATCTGTCCCGTGGCGTGACCATCGACGGGGTGCGCTATGGCCCCATCAAGGCCACCCTCGACAGCAGTCAGGGCGCCAATTCCTGGCTGACCCTGACCCTGAAGGAAGGCAAGAACCGGGAAGTCCGCCGGGTGCTGGAATCCGTGAATCTGACCGTGAACCGGCTGATCCGGACATCCTTCGGGCCGTTTCAGAACGGCCAGTTGAAACCGGGCGAGGTTGAGGAAATTCCGGGCAAGGTGCTGCGCGAGCAGATGGGCGATGCGGATCGTCAGCGGTAAATATCGTGGCCGCGCCATCGAGGCGCCGCCCGGCCGGGACATCCGCCCGACCGCCGACCGGGTCCGCGAATCAATCTTCAACATTCTCGAACACGGCAAGGACTATGCCCGGCCCGGCGGCGGTTCATGCATCGTCGGCGCGCGCGTGCTGGACGCCTTTGCGGGCACCGGCGCGCTCGGGTTGGAAGCTCTGTCGCGCGGGGCGGCCTCGGTCACATTCATGGACAGCGACACCAAAGCCTGCAAATTCAATATCGACGCTTTGGACGCCGCATCCGAAACCAGGTTGATCCGGGCCGATTGTCTGTCGCTGCGCCCGGCGCAGGACCCCTGTGACCTGATCCTTCTCGACCCACCCTATAACAGCGGGCTGGCCGCCCCCGCGCTGGAAGCGCTGGCCGCGGCCGGCTGGATCGCCGACGATGCGGTCTGCGTGATTGAACTGGCGGCCAAGGAAGCCTTCGGTCCGCCGGCCGGATTTACGGTCAGGGACGAACGCCGCTATGGCGCTGCGCGGGTTGTTTTGGTGACGTGGACGGTAACTTAACTGGCGTTACTGACCCTTCCCGGTTCATAATTGCGCGAACATAATTGGGGAGATTGAGAATGGCGAAATTTACCGGTGGATGTCTGTGCGGCGCGGTGCGGTACGAGGTTTCGGGCGAGCCGACGCGGATCGTCAATTGCCATTGTGATGATTGCCGCAAGGTGACCGGGTCGGCGTTCGCCACCAATCTATTTTTCAAGGATAGTGATATTACGGTCACGCAGGGCACGCCCAAGGTTTTCCAGCACACATCCGATGCCGGCTCCACCATGACCAAGGAGTTCTGCGGGAATTGCGGGTCCCAGCTTTTCGGGTCCGGGTCGCGCGGCGTGGGCATGAAAAGCATCAAGGCCGGCAGCATGGATGACCCATCGGGGGTCGTGCCGGCGCTGGATATTTACATCTCGCGGAAACTGCCCGGCGTGGTTCTGTCGGACGACACGGAACACCATGAAGAGATGCGCCCTCAATAAAACCTGTTCAAACCACGCATTGCGGCGTGCCGGGCAAATTCGTAAGATCAGCGCATAATTTCGAAAAAAGGGCCGTTTCATGCAAGTTTATCTGTTTCACCTGATGCCATATGCCGATCTGGATCTGGATTTCGACAAGAAATACAAATCGTCCTGGGTGGTGCTGCCCAATAGCTATTTCGATCCGGTAAAGGGTCACGATCTCTATAACCGCTACCTGGATGAGCTTGAATATGGCGAGGAGCTGGGCTTTGACGGACTCTGTGTGAATGAACATCACCAGAACGCCTATGGCATCATGCCGTCGCCCATCGTCATGGCCTCGGCGCTGGCGCGCGCCACCAAGCGTGTCAAGATCGCCGTTGTGGGCAATGCTTTCGGGATCCGGGAACATCCGCTGACGCTGGCCGAAGAACACGCCATGCTCGACTGCATCACCGGCGGGCGGCTGATCAGCGGCATGGTGCGCGGCATCGGGTGTGAATATTATTCCATGGGCGCCAACCCGGCCTTCAGCCACGAACGGTTCCACGAAGCCCATGATCTTGTAATCCAGGCCTGGACCAGGCCCGGCCCCTTCGCCTTCGAGGGCAAGCATTATAATTTCGAATACGTCAATGTCTGGCCCCGGGTCTTCCAGAAACCCCACCCGCCGATCTGGTGCCCGTCCCAGGGCTCGTTCGAAACCATCGAATGGACCGCCCATCCGGACCGGAAATACACCTATTTACAGACCTACAGCCCGTTCACGGCGGTGATGAAATTCATGGGCGCCTATCGGGACATGGCGCGAAAATACGGCTATGAGGCTCAGCCGGAACAGCTTGGCTGGCTCGCGCCCATCTATGTGGCCGACACGGACGAGAAGGCCATCGACGAGGCCCGGCCCCATATCGAGGCCTTTGCCAATAAATTCCTGCGCAACCCGCTGGAGATGCTGTTGCCGCCGGGCTACACCTCGACTGCATCCATGCGCAATATCCGCAAGGCGAAAACCAGCCTGACGGTCCGCCAGACGATCGAAAGCCTGATGGAAAACGAGGTCATCATCGTCGGCAGCCCCGACACGGTGCGCGAAAAGCTGCTGAATTGCCAGCGCCGGGTCGCGCTCGGAAATCTGCTGGCGCTGATGCAGTTCGGGACCCTGCCGGCCGATTTGACCAAGCGGAACATGGATCTGTTCGCCGCCGAAGTCATGCCGGCCCTACAGGCATCCGACATCCGTACGCCGCAGGAAGATGCCGTCGCCGCCTAATAGGATCAGGCCGCCTCGAAGCGGTCGAGCTTGTTGGAGAAGAAACCCCAGGACGCCTTGATCAGCCAGTCCATCTGGCGGGCGTTGGATTTCTCAACCATTTCCTCTTCGCTGGGCGCGTCCCAGGCGAGCCCGGTCGAGGCCGCGAATAAATGCGCCTTGCATGCGCTCTCGATATGGATCGCGTTCAGGGTCGCGCCTTCCACATTGGGTCCGCAGAAGGTCAGACCGTGGTTTTTCATCAGTACGCCCCATTCCGCGCCGAGGGACTCGGCCAGACCCGCGCCGGTTTCCCGCGTATCGATCAGATCGGTGCGCAGATCATAGCGCGCGACGCGCCCGCCCAAAACGCGCGCCGAGCCCTGAACAACCGCGCGGAGCGTCTCGTTGGTCGCCGAAAAAATGCTGGCGTGATAGGCGTGGGTATGGCCGACCGCATTGACGTCGGGCCGGGCCAGCATGATTTCCGTATGGATCGGCCATTCCAGATGCATGGGACCGTCGCCTACCAGCAACTCGCCTTCCCAGGATATCAGCACCATGTCGTCGAGCGAGCGGACCTGGCGCAGGCTGATGCCGCGTTTTTTCATCCACACGCCGCGCCCGTCCGGGTCGCGCATGGACAGATGACCCTGGGTCAGGTCCGTCTGTCCTTCCATATCCAGCACGCGACAGGCGCGCGCCAGGGTTTCGAGATCGACTTGCAGGGAATGGCTGATTGTCATGAGGTTTCTCCTGTTTCCAGAAGCCTATCAGATCGGACGGCTTGACGGCACTCCGCTTGATCAACATCATGCTTTTACACCAAGGGACGATGATGAAGAAGACGGTCAACGGCATCGATCTATGGATCGAACAGGGCGGGTCCGGCGCGACCACATTGTTGCTGTGTCACGGCGCGGGCTGCACCGGAGGCGTCTGGGACGGGCTTGTGGAAATCCTCAAACAACATTGGCCGGGCGGCTGGGTCATTCCCGATCTGCGGGGCCACGGACGCTCGGACCACGCCGCCGACTACAGCGTCGGCCACCATGCCGCCGATATGGCGTCCCTGCTGCGGGGTGCGGGCGATGTCGTGGTGTGCGGCCATTCCATGGGCGGGTTGATCGCTTTGGCGCTGGCGTCGGGCAGCTATGGCGTCAATGTGACCCACGCCATTTCCATCGGCGCGAAAATCAGTTTTACCGATGAAGAACGCGCCCAGATGGTCAAGCTGTCCGAAACCCCAACCCGCTGGTTCGACACGCGCGACGAAGCCATCGACCGCTTTCTCCGGGTCTCAGGCCTGACCGGGCTGGTGGATACGGGCTCGGATGTGGCCGCCACGGGTATCGTCGGAAAAGAAGGAAAGTTTCGTCTGGCAGCCGACATGGCGACGGCCAGGGTTGCCGTCTCGGCCTTTACCGGCGAGCTTTATGAGGCCGCGAAGGCCCATACAAAAACAATGCTGGCGGCGGGTTCAAATGACACGATGGTTCCGATCCCGAATTTGCGCAAGCTTGATCCGGACGCGATTGAACTCACCGGGCTGGGGCATAACGCCCATGTGGAAGACCCGAATGCAATCTGGAAACTGATTACTGGCACGATTGGAAATAATCATGGATGACATACGCCCCCAAAATGTCGACACCGAGACCTTCAGCCTGCGCCGGTTTGTGGAAAAACTGGCCGGGACCGAGACCCTTGAGACAATCGACGGACCGGTAAAGCTTTCCGAGATCGCGGCCCGTCTCGACGGCAATCCCAAGGCCGTGCTGTTTCGAAATGCCGGACCGGAAGGTGTGGAGCTTGTCGGCAATGTCATGGGAAGCCGGGGACGGCTCGCCTTGGCGCTTGGGGTCGATGAGCGGAACCTGATGACCACGGTGGCCGAACGTCTGAATAACCCTATCCCGCCCATCGAAATTTCCCGCGCCGAAGCGCCGGTGCAGCAGATTGTTCTGGAAGGCGAGGATGCCGACCTCACCGCCCTGCCCGCCCATCTGCAACATGATCTGGACGGCGCGCCCTATATTTCGGCCTCGCTGGATTTTTCCGTCGACCAGCGCACAGGTTTTACCAATGTGGGTATGCGGCGGTTGATGCTGCGGGGCCGCCGCCAGGCCGGGGTCGACATGCAGGCGCCGAGCGATTTCAAGGCCATCTATGGCGACATCCAGGCCAAAAACCAGACCTTGCCCGTGGCCTTCGTGGTCGGGTTCCATCCGGCGGATGCCATCGCCGCCGTGTCCATGATGCCGGCGCAGGATGATTTCGGGCTGATCGGCGGGCTGCGCGGCGCAGCCGTCCCCACCGTGAAATGCATTACCAATGATCTACGCGTGCCGGCCGATGCGGAACTGGTGCTCGAAGGCTACATGCACGCCGAGGGCTGGACCGAACCGGAAGGCCCGTTCGGCGAATATGTCGGCTATTACGGCAAGCTGAAATCCAACCCGGTGTTTCACCTAACCGCCATCACCCATCGCGATAACATGCTGTTCCAGACCGCCACCATTGGCGGGCGCTATATGGAAAACACCGACACCGCCCAGCTTTCGGCGCTGCGGACCGAGGCCTCCGCCTGGGCCGCCGTGCAAACCGCAGTCCGCGAACCACTGGGGATTTACGTCACGCCATCCTGCGGCGGCATGTATAACGCGCGGCTCTCCATGCGCCAGCGGGTTCCCGGCGAAGCCCGCAACGCCATGGCCGCCGTGTTCGGATCCCTGGCCGATGTGAAGCATCTGTTCGTGGTCGATGGCGACATCGATATATTTTCCGACTCCCAAATGGACTGGGCCCTGGCGACGCGGTTTCAGGCCGACCGGGATCTGGTGATGTCGACCGGCTACCGGGTGGTGCCGCTCGATCCGTCGCTGGACGGCGAGTGGACCGGGGCCAAGGCCGGGTTCGATCTGACCCTGCCGTTCGGCAAGGCGGACTCCCAGGAGTACACCGTGCCCATGCCGCCGGTTTTAAAGGACCG
>CALGIA010000068.1 GCA_937916005.1 uncultured Rhodospirillaceae bacterium | reverse complement strand
AGCAAATCAAACACGCCGCCTGAAATCACCGTCACCAACTTTCGGGCATAGTTCACCTGGAACCCCGTGGTCGGCTGTACCATCGTCTCGCCTGGGTGCACGAACTGTTACGCCATGCGTATGGCGCATCGCCTGGAAGCAATGGGGCAGCCAAAATATTTGGGTACGACCCGCCTCTCTGGTGGTCGCGCTGTATGGAATGGTACTGTTCGACTGGATCACAATTCCCTTGTGCTTCCGACCACTTGGAAAACTGGCCGATTAATCTTTGTGAACTCTATGTCTGATTTATTCCATCAAAATGTGCCGCTGGAGTTTATTAGTCGAGTTTTTGAAACCATGGCTGGAGCACCACAGCACACCTTTCAGATACTTACCAAGCGAGCCGACCGGCTCGAAGAGCTATCTGGGAGCCTAGAGTGGCCAGGCAACGTATGGATAGGCGTCAGTGTTGAGAATGCTGATTATACGTTTCGAATTGACCATCTTCGACGCACAGGGGCGGCAATTAAATTCTTGAGTTTGGAACCCTTGCTCGGCCCTTTGGAAGATCTGAATTTGACTAAAATTGATTGGGTAATCGCTGGTGGCGAGAGTGGTCCCGCAGCAAGGCCTATGGAAGCAAATTGGGTTCGTTCTATTCGAGATCAGTGCGAAAATTCCGATGTGGCCTTCCATTTTAAGCAATGGGGAGGAATAAACAAAAAGAAAGCGGGACGCACGCTTGACAACAGGACTTGGGACCAGTTTCCCGCGCTCGCTACTGCATGATCTCGGCCCTCATACTCTGGGATTAAGCATCTGACTGTTGGCGGCAGTAGCCGCGATGGAACAGGATCACCGAATAGTTGGATTTGAGATCGCCCGGCAGATCAATGTTTCCGCCGCCAACCGGCGTCAGGCTCATGGGCGGAAAGCTGTCGCCAGAAATTAATATGGCAGTCACCGGTGGTTCCATATTTTAACCCGCTTGATTCGACCAGATATCCGTGCGGCTCTCAACCGCCTTGTTCGCCGAAGCGGCCGCTTTTACCCGTCGATGCCGAAGACCGTCCATTTTGCGTTGTCGCTGGTCGTGCCCAGAAGGACCCGGCCGCATTCCTGGACGATTTCATCGGCCAGCAGCAGGTGCTGGGTGCCTGAATGGATGTCGCGGTAGCAGCGTTGCAGCACGCTCGGGCGCAGCGATGCGCCCCTTGTGGCGCGGTGGGCGAAGGTGGAGATTTCCGAGATTTCGTTATGGATATGGCGCATGGCGAGGCGGATCAGGGCGAGCTGTTCCAGATTGGCGGGCTCGTCCCGGGCGGCGCTCTCGCACAGGCTGGTCCACGCGCTGTAGACGAAGGCGCGGGCCGCCCGGTATTTAGCCTCCGCGTCGGCGAAGGAAAACTTGAATGTCGGGCTGTCACACAGCCTGCCGAACAGATCGGCCCGCTCGCGCGCCAGGCCCGCCAGCTCGTCCAGCACCCGTCGTCCCACGCCCAGCGCCCAGCTGGTATGGCCCCAGCTGGTCATGCCGACGAGCCCGGAATCGAACTGGACGCCGCCCCGCAGCTGGGTCGGGTTGTCGAACATGAAGCACTGGCCGGCGGGCACGAAGAGTTCATCATCGACCGTGGCGTAATCGTAGCTGCCGGTGCCGCGCAAGCCCAGCACGTCCCAGTTGCCCTTGAGTTCGATGGTGTCGCGCGGATGGTGGCACAGCACGACGATGGGATGTCCATCATCGGTCATCTTCATTTTGTCGCCATCCATCACGAAGCAGCCGGAATGGATCCACTCCGCGTGAAAGATGGCGCTGCCATAGGCCCAGTCGCCCTTGATCATGTAGCCGCCGTCGACCGGCCGGGCGAAACCGCGCGGCACGCCGTTGCCGGCCATGGTCACGTCGGCGCCGTCGGGATAGATGGTGCGCGCGCCGTCGTCGGGCAGAAATGCGCCGGCGGACGCGCCCATCACGCCCTCGACCATCATGCACCAGCCGGCGGAGCCGTCGGCCCGCGCCACCATTTCGACCAGCTCCATGGCCTCCACATAGGGCAGTTCGGCGCCGCCCAGCGCGCGCGGCGTCAGCAGTGAATACAGGCCGTTGCGGCGAAGTTCAGCGACGACCCGGTCGGTCTGGTGATACAGAGTTTCCGCCTCGTCGGAGTCGGACTCCACCAACGGAAGAAGACCCTCGGCGGCGCGCCGGAGTTCCACGAATGAAGTCGGCATTCCGGTGTTTCGCGGTGTCTCATCCAGCGCCATGGCCAATCTTTCCAATTTGTTTTGGAGTAGGTCGAGCCAAAAGATTTTATTGCAATATCAGTAAGCCGCCAGGTCTTTTATTCGCCGTACCCAGTCGTCATTGACCGAATTTCCCTGTCTTTCGAAGTCTGATTTTTCAATCGAAAATTTGTGGTCGGTCTCCACACCAACGAAACGGCAGATTTCCGAACATATGGCATGCGGATCCGCAGTCAGCGACTCAAAATCGAGCCGATAAGGTTCGATGTCGTGCAGGGAGAAAAACACCTCCCACTCGGCGGCGAGACGCGCGATTGTCTCGATTGATTTTCGTACCCTTGTCTCGTCAAAAATTGCTTCCCGGCGGTCTGGCGATGCTTGCCATTGTTTCGTCTGAAAGGCCATTTCATATGACACGCCTTGAGCCACGATGTCTTTGCGCGACACATAAATGAATTTGGCGTTGGGAAAATGTGTCGTTATGGCGCGCAACTTCAAGAGAGGGTCCAGTTGCCTTGGTTCAATCTTGACGCCGAACATGCCGTTCGGCGTCGTTCTGTTTTTCTTCAGGCCATGGATATATTCGTCGAGTGGGATGGTGTTGTTGTCGGTAACGCCAAGTCTTTTGGCCAGCTGAGGCATGCCAACGACCTGGTTGAAATATTCCGCGGGAATTCCCATGCGGCCGCTGGCGCGCAAAAGATCACACAGCAGCCAACTTCCGGCGCGTGGGACATAGCAGATGATATAGTCCGTGCCTTCACCCGAATAAGCGGGCTGGTCAAACGCCGGCTCATAAGCTGATTTGGTGCCGAATTTCGGTTCGATCGTCACGGACCCACCCTTGCGATTTGCGCCATGGCCAGCCTCCAAACCCTAGAACAGAGAAAAATATTCCCGATGTTCCCAGTCGGTCACCTCGGACAGGAAACGGGATACCTCGGATTGCTTCACGGTCAGGATATAATCGACGAACCGGTCACCGAGCTTTTCCCGGAACATTTTGCTGCCGCCCAGGGCGTCCATGGCATCCCAGAGTGTGCGGGGCAATTTGGGGCCATCGGCTTCATAGGCGGCTTCCGCCGGCGGGCCGAGCGGGAGTTTTCGCTCCATGCCGTCCATGCCGCAGAGAATTTGCGACGCCATATAGAGATAAGGGTTGGCCGCCGGGTCGCCGGCGCGGTTTTCCAGCCTTGTGCCCGGATCGTCCTTGCCGCCGACGGCGCGGATCATCACGCCCCGGTCGTCATTGCCCCAGATCGCCCGGTCCGGGGCAAGGGAATAGGGCTGGAAACGTTTATAGCCGTTGATGGTCGGCGTGGTGAACACGGAAGCGGCGGCGGCATGTTCCAGCAGCCCGGCCGCGTAATGCTCCGCCAGGGGTGACATCATTGCGTCGCCTTTGGTGGAAACAAAAACATTCTCGCCGCTGCTGCGCGCGCGCAGCGACTGGTGCAGATGCCAGCCGCTGGAAAACAGATTGGGCAGGCCGGGCCGGCACATGAAGCTGGCATGATACCCATGACGCCGGCAGATCTGCTTCACCGCGCCCCGGAACAGCACCATGTTGTCGGCGGGTTCCATGCCGATGCCCGGATGGAAGGTCAGCTCGACCTGGCTCGGCCCGTATTCGACTTCCATGGACCGCAGCGGCAGACCCAGATCGAGCAGGCCGCGGCGCAGGATCTGCAGCACCGGGTCGATCTCATCCATACGGTTTTCGGTCAGGTACTGAAACCCGTGGGTCAGCAGGCTGACATCGGGTGGCGTGGCCGGTTGGGTCGCGTGCTCGGGGGACAGCTTGGCATCTTCCAGCTTCAGAAGATGAAACTCGATCTCAAGCCCGGTGACGAAATCATAGCCCTTGCCGGCAAGTTCCTGGAGCGCGTTGCGGTAAACCTGCCGGGTGGAAAACGGCACCGACTTGCCGTTGGGAAAATAGATGTCGCACAGCAGCCAGGCCGTATCGGGCGCCCAGGGCAGGATGCGGAATGTTTTCGGGTCGGGGACCATCAGGAAATCACCCGCGCCGCCCATTTCCTCCAGCCCGATGCCGCCGTCCCTGGTAAAGGCCGATGTCACGGTCCGGTGCGATGTATCCTTGACCAGCAGGGTCGTGGTCAGGCTGCAGCCATTTTGCAACGCCGTGCCGAGCCCGTCGGCCATGATGGTCTTGCCGCGCAGGATGCCGTGCTGGTCGGCGAATGACAGCCGGATCACCTCGATGTTGTTTTTCTCGACCTCGCGCGCGACGCGGGCGGCTGCCTCCACATCCTCGTCGGTCCACAAGCCGTGGCGTTCCACGAAATTGTCGCGGCCCATGCTGCCCTTGCGTAAATCCATGTGCTTTTCCGGTTATTGGTGGTTAGGGTTTACCAGGGATCGGTCGCCCATTCCGAGCCGTCGCGCCGGGCCAGATCGCGCTGTTTCCAGCAGTCGCGCCAATCCTCGGGCGCGCCGATGGCGTCGATGGCGACCGGGCCGCGCAGGAGCGCCCCGGAAACGGGGCTCATGGGCGCGTCGTTACCCGAGCCGACTTGCTCAATGGCGCCGATCAACTGGCGGCGATAGGCGATGATCGCCTTGTCGGTGGTTCCGAGATGTTCCTTGGTGCGGTCCTGGATAACGCCGAGGGATTCCACGGCCCACTGGTCGTGAACATTGATATCCATCCCCATCCCCGTGTAGGTGACATCGCGCTGTTCGTTGGCGTCGAAGCCGTAATTGTTGGATTTGTTCTGGCGGGGCCGGTAATCGGGGATCGTGAAGTGGTCCAGCCGGTGGGCGCGCATGGCGTCCTTGTCCAGCGTTTCGCCATAGCTCGTAAACATCGCGTACCACCAGTTATGTTCATCATCGATCGGGACGTGCCACTGGGTGATGATCATGTCGTTGCTGAGCGGGATCACGAAGGCGTTGGGGAATGCCAGATTGGTGACGCGGACATGGGTGTTGGCCGCATCCAGCGCGCGCAGGGACAGGATGCGCAGCCCGTAATCGGTTTCCTCCACGGTGATGTCCGGGCGCGGATATTCCCGCATCAGCCTGGTGGCCGGCATGTCGAGATCAACCGCCTGGCCGCGAAACTGCTTGCCATAGCCCCCGTCCTCCGGGGCCTCGTCCTCGAAAAACCGATGCAGGAACGACGCATGGGCCGGGTCGATGCCGACTTCCAGCGCCTGTAGCCAGTTGCATTCGATCAGCCCCTTGAAGGCAAAGCTGTAATTGTCCGGCGCTTTGAAGCAGTCATATTCGGGGAAGGGCGGGGGCGCGCCCGGCCCCATATAGGTGAACACCACGCCGTTGCGTTCTTCGCACGGGTAGGATTTCTGGCGGACTTTTGTGTGAAACCGGCTGCCGTCCGGTTCCGCCGGCTGCTCCAGGCACGCGCCGGTAACATCGAACAGCCAGCCATGAAACGGGCAGCGCAGCCCACCGTCCTCGAGCCGCCCGAAATTGAGATCCGCGCCCCGATGACAACAATGTTTTTCCAGCAGCCCGTATCGGTTCTGATCGTCGCGGAACAGCACCAGATCCTCGCCGAACAGGCGAACCGGGATCATGGGCCTGTCGCCGGCCAGCTCTTCGGTAAGGGCGGCCGGCTGCCAGTAGCGCCGCATCAGATCGCCGGCGCCGGTGCCTGGGCCGGTCCGGGTCACCAGTTCATTTTGTTCAGCGTTTAGCATGGCCCTGGGATCATACTCCCTCCGCCGCCGGCAAAGCGGGTTTGCCGCGAATGATATCGGATGCTTTCTCGGCGATCATCATGACCGGCGCATTGATATTGCCGCCGACCAGATCGGGCATGACCGACGCATCGACCACGCGCAGACCTTCCGCGCCTCTCACCTTGAACTCCATATCGACCACGGATTCCGGGTCGGACCCGATGCGGCAGGTGCCGATCGGATGATAGACGGTGGCCAGGTTTTCGCGCACATAGGCGTCGATCTGATCGTCGGTCTGCACATCGGAAGACGGCAGCACATCATCGCCGGCCAGGTGGGAGAACGCCTTGCTGCGGGCGATTGTGCGCATGATCTTCACGCATTCCCGCATAACGCGGCGGTCTTCATCGGCCTGCAGGAAATTGTTCAGAATGCGCGCCTTGGCCATCGGGTCATTGGACGCCAGTGTAATGGACCCCCGGCTTTCCGGCCGCAGATGACAGGCGCGCAGCGTAAAGCCATCCGGGGCTTTCGGCCGAATGCCGGGAAACCATTCCCGCACCTGGTAGGTGCCGTTGCGGGCGAACAGCTGGATATCGGGAATGTCCTTGTGGGGCGCGCTTTTGACGAAGGCCGTCATACCGCCCGGCGGCGAAGCGGCAAAGCCTGTGCCGAACAGATAGGCCTGGATCATGCTCATGGCCAGCCGGTCGAAGCGCAGATTGTTCTGGTATCCGGTCGGCTGCTTAGCGGCGAATTCATAGGCGATGGCGGCGTGGTCCTGCAAATTTGCGCCCACACCCGGCTGGTCGATCAGCACATCTATGCCCATGTCCTTCAAATGTTCCGCCGGGCCGATGCCCGATAGCATCAGGATTTGCGGCGAGTTGATGGCCCCCCCCGATATGATTACCTCGTTGCCGCAGCGCGCTTCTCGTTTCTGGCCGCCCTGGAGATATTCGACGCCGATGGCCTTTTTGCCCTCAAACAATATCCGGGTCACATGAACCTTGGTTTCCAGCTTTACGCCGCCGCGCTTCAGTGCCGGGCGCAGATAGGCCACCGACGCGCTGCAGCGCTTGCCGTTGCGGATCGATGATTGGGAATGGGCGAAACCGTCCTGGTTTGCGCCGTTGAAATCGTCATTGACCTTATAACCCATTTCCTCGCCGGCCTTTTTAAAGGCGGTGAAGGTCGGGTCATCGCTATGACTTTTCCGGGTTCCCAGCGGCCCCTTATCGCCGCGATAGGCGTCCCCGCCCGAGGCGAGGCTTTCCGCCCGCATGAAATAGGGCAGAACTTCTTCATAGGACCAGCCGGTCATGCCCTTTTGCCGCCACCGGTCATAATCGCCCCGGTTGCCGCGCACATAGGCCATCATGTTGATGGATGAAGATCCGCCCACCACCTTGCCCCGGGGATGAAAAATGCTGCGATTGTTCGCAAAAGGTTCCGGTTCCGACTGATAGGACCAGTTGAAGGTCTCGCCGCACCAGACTTTCCCGACGCCCAAGGGCACGCTGATCAGCCAGTTATTGTCGTTTCCGCCGGCTTCCAGAACCAGGATCTTTTTGCCGCCATCCTCTGTCAGCCTGTCGGCCAGCACGCAGCCCGCCGATCCCGCGCCAATGATGATGGTATCGAATTCGTCTCCAGCCATGTCCGGCCATGCCTCCCCGTGTGTATTTGTGTTGATTTTACACGAAGAGGCGGCGGCGTCACCTAGGTTCCGATCATCTCGTCCGCCGGGGTGAAATCCAGGCCCTGGGCCTCGGCGACCGCCTGATAGGTCAGCTTGCCTTCGCACACATTAAGACCCTCCTTGAGATGGGGGTCCTCACGCATGGCGTCCTTATAGCCCAGATTGGCGAGCCGGATGATGAAGGGCAGGGTTGCGTTATTCAGCGCGAAGGTCGAGGTGCGCGCCACCGCGCCCGGCATGTTCGCCACGCAGTAATGGACAACGTCATGCACCACAAAGGTCGGGTGGGAATGGGTGGTGGGGTGGCTGGTTTCAATGCAGCCGCCCTGATCGATCGCCACATCGACGACGACGGATCCGCGCTTCATGCCCCTGACCATGTCCTCGGTCACCAGCTTGGGCGCCTGTGCGCCCCGCACCAGCACCGCGCCGATCACCAGATCGGCGGACCGGACTTCCTGTTCGATGGTCTCGGCGGTGGAATACAGCGTCGCGATCAGGCTCTGAAACTGGAAATCCAGTTCGGCGAGACGGCGCAGAGATTTGTCGATGACGGTGACGCTGGCGCCCAGTCCGTTGGCGACAAAGACCGCGTTGGCGCCCACGACCCCGCCGCCGATCACCACCACCTTGCCCGGCAGCACGCCCGGCACGCCGCCCAGCAGCATGCCGCGCCCGCCATTGGCGATTTCCAGGCAATGGGCGCCCGCCTGAACCGCCATGCGGCCCGCAACCTCGCTCATGGGGGCCAGCAAGGGCAGTCCGCCAAAGGGGTCGGAGACGGTTTCATAGGCGATGGCGACACAGCCCGATTTGATCAGCGCTTCCGTCTGGTCCGGGTCGGGGGCGAGATGCAGATAGGTGAACAGGATCTGGCCCTTGCGCAGCATGTCGCATTCGATGGGCTGGGGTTCCTTGACCTTGACGATCATGTCGGCGCGCCGCCAAATATCCTTGGCGTTCGCCGCAATTTCGGCCCCGACCGCGGCGTAATCGGAATCATCTATGCCGATATTATGGGCCGCATTGGTTTCGACGATCACATCATGGCCGTTGAGCTTCAGTTCGCGCACGGCCATGGGGGTCATTCCGACCCGGTTTTCCTCGTTTTTTATTTCCCTGGGGACGCCAATCAACATCGTGTCTCGCTCCCGCTTGTCCAAACCAACGTAAAATGGGTTATACACTTTTGCTTGGAAACAGGGAGTTAATGTCAATGCGGGCGATTCTGGTCAAGGAAGTCGGCGATCCGGACAAGGTGGTGATCGAGGAGGTCGCGAGCCCGGTCCCCGGTCCCGGCGAGGTTCTGATCCATATGAAGGCGGCGGCGGTAAATTTCCCCGACCTTCTGACGGTCGAGGGCAAATACCAGACCATCCCACCGGTCCCGTTCAGCCCGGGCAAGGAGGGCGCCGGTGTGGTCGCCAAGCTGGGGCAGGGGGTCACGTCCCTGAAGCCGGGCGACCGCGTCATGGTTCAGGTCGAATTCGGAAGCTATGCGGAACAGATGGCCGTGCCGGTCCATGATTGCTATCCCATGCCCGATGAAATTGGTTTCGACGAAGCCGCCGCCATCGGCGTCGCGTTCCAGACCGCCCATTTCGCGCTGGTCGAACGCGCCCATGTGAAGGCCGGCGACGCGGTGCTGATCACCGCGGCGACCGGCAGCGTGGGCATTGCCGCCATGCAGCTTGCCAAGGCGTTCGGCTGCACGGTGCTGGCCGGCGTCACCACCATGTCCAAGGCGCATATCGCGACGGAAAATGGCGCCGATCACATTATCGATTTGACCGTCGACAATCCGCGCGATTCAATTCGCGATCAGGTCAAGGCGGCGACCGGCGGCGGGGTTGATGTGGTTCTGGAAATCGTCGGTGGCCAGGTTTTCGACGGCTGCCTCCGGGCGCTCAATTGGCGCGGGACCCTGGTGGTGATCGGTTTCACCAGCGGCGAGATCGCAAACATGAAGGCCAACTATGTCCTGTTGAAAGGCGTCTCGGTCACCGGCATCAACTGGTCGAACTATCGCAATGAAGATCCCGCCTGGGTGCGCCGCGTGCAGGATGAAATCTTCCAGATGTATGTACAGAAGAAAATCAGCATGCCGATCCAGGCGACATTTCCCATGGAAGATGTGGTCAAGGCCTTCAACATCATCCGCAACCGCGAAATCCGCGGCAAGATCGTGATCCGGATGGGAGGCGAGGGGTAACTCCCCCTCAGCCCTTCCATTCGCGGACGATGTCCCCCAGCGCGGCGCGTATGCGTTCGGTTGGCGGTTCGACCGGGCTGCCGATATAGATGAAGCCCGCGATGCGTTCGTTTTCGCCGAGCCCCAGCGCCGCCGCGACGTCGCCGTTATAGGCCGGCCATTCGGTTAGCCACTGGGCGCCATAGCCCATAGCGTGGGCCGCGTTCAGCATGTTCATGCAGGCGGCGCCGCTGGACAGTTCCTGTTCCCATTCGGGAATCTTGTGGCCCTTGGTTATCCGTGATGTGACCGCGATAACCACGGGCGCGCGCTGGAAACGTTCGCGCTCGACCTCAAGCAACTCATCAAACGCATCGTCATGTGCTTTCTGATAGGCATTGGCCAGCACATCGCCGAACCTGGCCCGTGCATCGCCCTTGATGACGATGAATTGCCAGGGGCCGAGCCGTCCATGATCGGGGACGCGGATTCCGGCGGCGAGAATTTGCTCCAGCTGGTCATCGCTCGGACCCGGTTCGATCATGGTTTTCGCGCTGGCCGAGCGACGCTGGGTCAGAAAATCGATGATATCGTTCATGTCTTCCTCTTTTTCTGGGATTACTCGGACTTTTCGGCCCCATCCCCCGCTTTCGGGTGTTTCAACTGCGCCGCTCCGATTTCAGGCCCGGGCGTATTATAACCGCCGGTCAGGATCATGTCGTCATTGCGGGCTCCGATTAGATGTAGCCAACCTGATCGGTCCGGGCAAGCTCGCGCGATGATTTTTGATCGGAAAGCGCTCCAGATTGCAGGTTGCCGCGTGACGTCTGGAGCGCCATTATCCGGGCGGCATTACAAATCAGTACAGGCCAGTATCTGGCCAGTACATGGATGGGGAGATATGGCGATCACGGAGTCGGAAAAACTGTCCGGTCCAGTCAAGGGCGGCGCGGTGCTGTTCGCCGAGATGACGCCGTCCGAGGGCGGTGAGGATCAGTTCAACGACTGGTACGACAACCATCACGCGCCGAGCCGTGTAAACGGCATGCCCGGGTTTCTGTCGGCCCAGCGCTACAAATCCCCGTCGGGGCCGCATTATCTTGCGATCTATGATCTGGAATCGCCGGCGGCGCTCGATGGCGAGGAATACCAATCGCGCAGACACAGCCCCGATGCGCCGACCAGGGAGATGCTGGAATCGGTGACCGGGTTCGCGCGCTATATCGGCAATGAAATCAGCTTCCAGATCCGGGACGGGGTGACGCCTGAACAGGCTTTGGATGCCGAAATGGTGATCGCGGTGTTTTTCGCCGCGCCGACCGAGCACTGGTCCGAGCTGGTGGGATGGTATGAGACCGAACACACGCCGCTGCTGTTGAAATGCGAAGACTGGCTGATGACCCGCCATATGGAAATTGTGGATTTCAGTCCGGAACCGTTTTCGCATGTGATGCTGCATTACGTATGCGATCAATCGGCGATGGACTCGCCCGAGGTGGCGCGGTCACGCGAGACCGATGACTATAAGCGGCTTAAGGCGGCGGATTGGTACCAGCCGGTCTTTGCATTTTATGGACGGCGAGGCGCACGCATTTTGCCGGCCCGCTAACGCGAAAATCGAATTCACATTGGAATTCAACATGGGAGAATGAATATGCCGGAAAACAGTAAACTCTATGAAGAAGGCCTCAAGACCCGCCGCGCGGTGCTGGGCTCCCAATGGGTCGACCCGCAAATGGAAAAGGCGAAAACCGATCCGTTCACGGCCGCGATCCAGGATCTGGTGACCGAATATTGCTGGGGCTATGCCTGGACACGCCCCGGGCTCGACCGCAAGACGCGCTCCATGCTGAACCTGGCCATCCTGACCACCCTGGGCAAGATGACCGAGCTCAAGGGCCACACGCGGGGCGCCATCGAGAACGGCTGCACCAAGGAAGAGATCATGGAAGTGCTGCTGCACACCACGATCTATGCCGGCGTGCCCGCGGGCGTGGACGCCTTCCGCAACGCCAAGGAAGCGCTTGATTCCATGGAAGAATAGAATACCGGGAAATAGAGTTCTCTATCCAAACTTTTCCGGGCGTTCAATGCTCGGCGAGCAGGGTGCCGTATCCAGTGACCTGGTCGTCGAGTCCGGCGGCGCGCAGGCTGGCCCAGAAGGTCGAGATGTTGGATGTGATCACCGGCTTGCCGAGATCTTTTT
>CALGIA010000067.1 GCA_937916005.1 uncultured Rhodospirillaceae bacterium | reverse complement strand
CCGCCAGTTCGATGATCGCTTTGTTGCCTGCATCGGGCACATAGGCAAACAGGGACACACCGCCTTCGACCAGCAGATCAAATATCTGGCGCGGCCAGGCGGTGTCATCAGTATCGTTCATTCCTCAGGCTCCAGCTAGAAGGATACCAAACCATATAGGCTCACGGGGATGATGACGAGGGTTTGATGGCTAATTTGCGCCGTGAAATGATGAGGGGCGGGCAAAAACCCGCCCCTAAGCAATTATGGCATTCGGCGGACAATGTCCGCGCACTTTACCTTTTTTTGCTCTGACGCGCCTTGCGGGCCGCGTATTTTGCGTCGCGCTGTGCCTTGCGATCGGTTTCGCTGGCTTGCTGGCTGGCGGCTTCGGCCTCAAGAGCCTGCTGTTCCGCCAGCCGCTTGGCTTCTTTTTCCTCGGCCAGGCGTGTCTGTTCGGCCAGCTTGGCGGCCTTGCGTTCGGCCAGCCGCGCTTCGCGGGCATCGGCTAATTCCATACGTTTTGCCTGACGTTCCGCGAAACCCGGATCATTCCTCGGGTCTTTTGCACGCGCCTTTTCGAGCAGTGCCTGTTTTGCTTTCGCTGCATCCCCCAGCCTGTCTGAATGGCTGGTCTGCTTTCCCCACATAGATACGAACCTCTTTGATTATTGTTGGCAGGACTGGGAAATATGCTGATTTTCCCCAATTTGTCCATTTATTCTTCGATTCAGACCGCGCTTTATCCACAAGAAAGCTCATCAGGCCTTCAGAACCAAGGGTTAGATGGTGTCGCAATTGAGCTACGGCAAGGACCTGAAGCCCAATTACAGGGCAATCGTCCCGATATTGGCACTGACGCCGAGACTGACCTCAACAGATTTCTCGTCATGACCCGCCTTGGTCACCGTGACGCGATAGGCGCCACTATCGACCTCAAGACGGTCAAATTTGAAATCGCCGTAATTATCGCTCTGCATTTCGGCGATTTTTTCATCGCCGCGGCTCAACGTTACCGTAGCACCCTCGACACAATCGACGATGCCATCCTTGGCCGTCTCGACGGTGCCGCCAATGAAAGCGCTCGAATAGCGCCAGAGGTTCTTGTAATAGATGCGCGGCTTGGTGCCGAGTTCCGGGTGAAGGACTTCGAGGCTTTCTTCTTCCACTTTTCGGGCCATTGCCGCATCGTCGAGCTTCATGACCTGCATGGCCGCGGTCGGGCAGGATTGGTGGCCGCGGGTCTTGTCCCAGCCCGTATCAAGCAGATGAGCGTCGAACGGCCAGGCTTGGGGGATTTCAAGCTCTTCATTCCACCAGATGTGACCGTAGGGGCAGGACTCGACCAATTCCTTGCAGCCTTTGGATTTCACCGGGTCGATAAGCACGATACCGTCCGGGCGCTGGGTGATCTCGCCGTTCTTCGCCGCCGACACGCAGGGGGCATTGTCACAGTGATTACACATGGTCGGTACGTAGCCGATATCGATCATCGGCGCCTGTCCGCGCTCATTCTGCAGGATGTTGATCCATTTATGGCCGTGACGGGGCATGGGAGCGGCGTAGCCGGGCCAGTCATTACCGATATATTCGTCCATTGTCGCGAGTGTGCACAGATTGCAATTGGTGCATTCCGCGACGTCGATGACCATGTTCCATTTTTTCATTGTCTGTCTCCCCGTCCCTATTCCGCCGCGACCGAGCCGGGCGCCGCGCCGGCGGGGGCAAATGCGCTGGACAGATATTCGGTCTTGCCGTCCCATTTTTCAATCTGGACCAGGGCATTGGCCCCGGCCAGGGCATGGGTCGATTTGGTCTGGGATCTTTCCGGCGTCAACAGATTGAGACAGCCGCCCCGGTCCACAGACTTGCCCGGGTCGCCCATGGGATCGTACACGGCGGACGATTCATAGCCGTGGCAGATACCCGGGCTCAGCCGTTCCGTCGGGACCGCGGCGCAGATCACCGCACCCCGGTCATTGAACACCTTCACCAGATCATGCTTTTCAATACCGCGCGCCGCGGCATCTTCCGGCGACATGCGCATGGTCCAGTAGTAATAGCCGTCCACATTGACCCTGTGATCTTCGATATTCAGCAGGAAGCTGTCCTTGCCGTCGCCCTGGGTATGGAAGCTGAACTTGGCGTGGGGCGTCAGCATCTGAAGGGGGAATTTCTCGAACATCTCGCCCGAATGGGGACCTTCCCAGCTTGGGACGTATTTCACAATCGGCGGACGTTCCGGATCGTTGATGCGCTTGAGACTGTTGCAATCGAATTCGATCTTGCCCGACTGGGTTTGCAATCCTTTGAGGAATTCCTCGGTGTAATCGGACGGCAGCGGGTGCGGCTCGGGCGTGTCCTTCTTGCGGCCTTCCCAGAACCAGCGGAACGACACGGGTGCGCGCAATTCCTCCTTCTCGCTCGGGACCACGTAATAGCCCCGGCGCAGAAACTCCTTCCACTTGATTTTCTGCGGCAGATCGGATGCGTCAAACATGCGCTTGACCCAATCGATCTCGTTCATGCCCTCGGAGAAATAATTGGCGAGGCCCAGCTTTTTGCAGATTTCCGTAAAAATCCAATAGTCGGACTTGGATTCGCCCTGGGGTTCGATGGCCGGGGCCTGAAAGATGATGACCCGGTGATTGAGCTGTTGCTGGCCATGATGACCATAGCCGCCGAGCCCGGCCCATTCGCTGATATCGACCCGCTCGAAATTGGTGCAGGCTGGCAGGATCACGTCGGCAAACAGCGCCTCACCCTCATTCCAGATTGACTGGTTGACCACGAACTCCAGATTCTTCGACTGGTACATTTTGACCCAGCGATTTGTGTTGTTCATGGTGCCCAGAATGGAGCCGCCATATTTATACATCATCTTGACCGGGGCATGGCCCGGCGCGGGATAGGAGAATTTTCCGAACTGATGTTCGATGGATTTACCGGTCCAGGGATAGCCCACGGCTTCGCCATCCATGATCGCCTCGGGCGTATAGATGCGCGGGATGCGCTGGAACGGCGTGTTCATGGTCGGCAGTTGCGGCATGCGCTGATACAGCTCGACCGGCATGGCCGTGCCTTCCAGATCGCCCGACATGCCGCCATCGGCATAGCCCGGGAAATAGAAGTTGAAATCGAGCGGCGCGCCCCATTGCAGATTGCCCATATTGACGCCCGGCTTGCCGAGCCCCTGCATGGCGATCAGGCACACCATGACCCGCGCCCACTGGATGCCGGTCTGGTTGCGGCACGCCCCGCCATGACCATTTCCCCAGCCGCCGGGTGCCAGATAAACACGCTTGCCGCCCCATTCCCGGGCCAGCGCACGCACGTCCTTGGCCGGAACGCCGGTTTCTTCTTCCTGCCATTCAGGGGTCTTGGCGATACCGTCTTCCTCGCCGGTGATATAGGCCTTCCACTTGTCGAAGCCCTCGGTGTGGGTTTTGACGTATTCCTTGTCATACAGCCCTTCATCCATCCACACATAGGCGATCGCCATGGCCATGGCGACCGAGGTGGTCGGCTTGGGCGCGAACCATTTGCCGGGCAGGAACTGGCAGGACGAATTATAGAACGGATCCACATGGACCACCTTGATGCCCAGTTCCTTGTTCTTGAGCCACTGACGGCGCACGGTGCCTTCCTGCGCGCCGTATGACCCTGACGTGGTTTCCGGGTCCGCCGCCCAGAACACGATCATGTCACAGTTCTGCAGACAATCCTCGACCGTGCCGTAGGTTTCCGATTGGCCGACCCGCAGGGAATGGCCCCAGTGATGGACCGCGCCCCAGTACCAGCCTTCCCAGCTGTCCGGGTTGTGGTGGATCTGGGTATGGCCGACCGCGTTCTTGAAGCGGTGCAGGGCGCTGAGATAATAGCCGATATTGCCCCAGGTATGATGCGAGCCATGGCTGACCGCCATCACGCCCGGGCCGTATTCCTTCTTGGTGCGCTGAATCTCGCCGGCGACGATGCCGATGGCCGCTTCCCAGGAAATTCTTTCATAGCCAGACTTGCCGCGATTCTGCGGATTGCGTTCCCCATTGGGGTCAAAATCGACCCGCTTCATGGGATAAAGCAACCGGTCCGGCGAATAGACGATGGATTTCGCGTTCTGGCCATGGGGGGCCAGCGTGGTGCGGCGCGGCGGCGTCAGTTTCTGACCGCGCGCCTCGATGGTCCAGGGCTGCGGATCGGTGTCATCGAAATCGATCGGCGTCATGCGCAGGATCTTGCCGTCCTTTACATAGACGAACACCGGCCCGCCATTGGTCATGTTGCAATAGCGCGTCACCCCGTCGGGCAACTCGATGCCTATCTTCCAGCCCACCGACTGGGTCAGCATCAGGGTCTGGGCGAACCAGAGCGACAGATCCTCCGGGCCATCCACCGATAGCATGAAATCCTTCTGGGCGTTGATCTGGTCGAGCCAGTTGATCGGCGGCATCAGCAGCTTGGCCGCGATTTCCGCCGTCTTGAAAGCAAGGGTGATATCAGGATTGGGATGAATACCGGCGCTTGAGGTCAGCTTGCCGCCCTTGAAGGTGAAGAACCGCCCGACCGAATTATCGCGGGTTTTGATCTGGGCCGTGAAATCCCGTTCCTTCAGGCGCGCGCGAAACGACGGGTACCACCAGGCGGTCAATCTCAGAAGCTGCCTCAGACCGAACAGAATAAATGCGAACTTCATACCAAATTCTCCCTGCCCGACCTTCGGGACTTGGAACCATCATTCTTGTTTTATAGCGCAACCGACAACCGCGCCGCGCTGGATTGGACCAAACGCCACATCCGACGACAACTGGGTTTATAAGATAAATTAATCCGTGTACAAATCAATTCTGTTTTTTTGGATGCGAAAAAGACAATGGATCAAAGAAATCAAGCGGGCCTGCCCGCCGCCGCGCCAACGATAGACCAGTTTGCCATGACTGTTCAGGCCGGGCACTTGATCCGGCGCTGCCAGCAGCGCGCTGTGGATCTGTTTGTGGAAGAAGTCACCCGTGATTTGGGGGAAGACGGCCCGACCCCGCGCCAGTTCGCGGTTTTGCTGTCGGCCCATCAGGAACCGGGCATCAACCAGACCGATCTGGTGCGGCAATCGGGCATTGACCGGTCGACCCTGACCGAAATCCTGCGCCGGCTGATCGCCCGAAACCTGATCCGCCGGGAAAAATCCCCGACCGACCGGCGCACCAACGCCCTCTACATCACCGAACAGGGCGACGACCTGCTACGCCGGACGCTCCCCGCCGTGATCCGCGCCCAGCACCGCATCATGGCCCCGATCCCAACCGAGCGCCTGGAAAACGTCATGGCCACGCTGGAAATACTGGCCGGGGATTAAGGGCCGAAGCTCGAACCGGACGGCGGGCATCAACGCCCCCTCACCCATCCCCCATGGTCCGGGTTTCGATTTCCAGCAGCTTATCCAACCCGGTGGTTTTGTGGGCTTCCTTCATCATCGCGCCCGCACCACCAGGGCCGAGGAAGGAGTCCGATTTGCCTTGGGCGAGGCATTCGTAGGATTGGCGAATTGCCTTGTACATGGCGGCAAATGCCGTGCCCGACGACGCGGCGAGGCGAAAGCCGAGACCGGCCAGGTCATCCTCGGTCATGTCGAACCCGGCGAAGCCGTCGGCGGGGGCGAAGATCATCAGGGGCGCGGGCAGGCGTTCGCCGATGATGCGCATTTCTTCCGGTGTGCGGCTGTGGACGAACAGCATGTCGGAGCCGGCCTTATGCATGGCTTCGGCGCGGCGCAGCGCATCGTCCATGTCGAACAGCCGCAGGGAATTGGTCCGCCCGATAATCAGCAGGTTGGGATCGGTGCGGGCCGCAATGGCTTCGGTGATGCGCGCCACGATGAACTCGGTCGGCACCAGATGTTCGACACCGATATGGTGGTGCATCCGGCGCGGCAACACCTGATCCTCAATCTCGATGGCATCGAACCCAGCCGCCTGGGTCAGGGCGATGGTGCGGTGCATGTGCACCGGGTCACCCCAACCGGCACCGCCGTCGAGAATGATCGGCAAATCGCAGGCCGCGCGCATGTCGACCGCCACGTCGGCAAGTTCGGGCAGTGTGAGGTTGGCCTCGGTCACGCATTTCAGCCAGCCGAGTGAGCCGCCGCTGAGATAGACCGCCTTGAAGCCGGCTTCTTCCGCCATCTTCGCCATGATCGGGTTGAGCGCCACCGGTGCGACGACCAATTCACCCCCGGCAATCAGTGTCTTCAAACGTTCCATGTCTCACCCCTCTAGGGAATAAGGATGACCGAGCCGGTGGTTTTGCGGGCGGCCATGTCGATCTGGGCCTGGGCAACCTCGGCGAGGGGATATTCCGCGCTGATCGAAACCTTGACTTTGCCCGAGCCCACCACGTCAAAAAGATCGCCGACCCCTTCCAGGAACTCTGCACGGGTGCGCGAGTAGAACGGCAGGCTTGGATGAGTCAGGAAGATCGACCCGAGCGGCCCGAGGCGGCGGGGCGATATGTCGGGCGGATCGCCCGACGATTCACCAAACTGGGCCAACACGCCGCGCGGCCGCAGGCTGGTGATCGATCCTTCGAAGGTGTCCTTGCCGACCGAATCATAAACCGCGTGAACGCCTTCTCCGCCGGTGATTTCCTTCACCCGGGCGGCGAAATCCTCGCGCGTATAGATGATCGTGTGGTCGCAGCCATGGGCGCGGGCCAGCGCCGCCTTTTCGTCGGTGCCGACCGTGCCGATCACGGTGGCGCCCAGCAGCTTGGCCCATTGGCACGCCATCAACCCGACACCGCCGGCGGCGGCGTGAAACAGGATGGTATCGCCGGGCTGAACCTTGTAGGCGCCTTTCAGCAGCATGCGCGACGTCATGCCATGCACCATCATGGCGGCGGCGGTCTTGTCGTCAATACTATCGGGCAGAGCGACGACCCGCCCGGCGGGCGTCATGCGGGCTTCGGCAAAGGCGCCGTCGGGGCCACCCTGGGCAACCACGCGCTGGCCGATGGAAAATTCTTCGACCCCGTCACCGAGCGCCTCGACCACGCCGGCGCCCTCGATTCCCAGCGCGGCGGGAAAGCTGTCCACAGGATGCTGGCCGATGCGGCGATAGATATCGCGGAAATTCATGCCGATCGCGGTTTGCCGGATCAGCACCTGCCCCGGCCCCGGCGCGCCGAGATCAATGTCTTCGAGCCGCAATACCTCGGGCCCGCCGAATTCATGGAATCTGATGGCCTTGGTCATGGTCATGTGCCGTTCCCCCTGTGCATTCAGGGAAAATTCTAGTGTCCAATACCCGGAATGCCTAGCCTCTAACCACCAAGCCCATTCCAGACGAGCTTGATCTCCATGCAGATGATGACCGTGATCACCGCGACATTGAAGGCCTTCGTGCTGATCGCGCCCATGGCGCGCATGCCGAGAGACTGGAAAATGAAGAGCGGGATCAACGCCAGAAACCCTTCCAGGGTGCGCTGCCAGGTGAACATGTCGAACCAGATCATGGCGCCGATCTGGACCAGGTTGAACAGGCCGAACAACAGCCCGTTATAGAAGACATAGGCCTCGCGCTTGAGCCGGAACGACAGGATCAGCGTGGAAAACAACGGCCCCGAGACCCCCGCCGCCCCCTGGGCGAAGCCGCCGAACAGGCTGGCCAGTGGCGTGATGATGCGGCCGATCACGCCATCGAGATGGAATGACGGCTTCAACAGCAGCACCGCCAGGAACACGGCGACCGTTCCTGCGAGCAACAAGACCGTCACCCGTTCGTCGGCGAAATCCAGGAACCAAACGCCCACCACCACAGCAATCACTGACGGTACAATCATGTCATAGCGCATGGGCACCTCGACGGCCGACCGGCGATGGCTCCACACCAGCCAGGCATTGGACACCAGCCCGGGAATCTGCATCACCACGATGGCATGCTCCGCCCCGAGAAACCCCGCCAGAATCGGCACCGCCACCAAAGGCAGGCCCATCCCCGTCAGCCCCTTGAAAAAGGACCCAAAGGCAAGGCCCATCAGGATGATAGTCAGGGAATAAGGATCGAAGGGCATAAGACCGTGTTGAATGCGAACGGGGCGGGCGAAGCGCCAGTCTATACCTTCCGGAGAAGGGAGGAAATTTTAATGATGCCGCTCCTTCCGTCGTCATGCCATACTCAAAACATCGACAGACCGGATTGATGGAGGGCAAGGACATGGAAGGCTCAACGGGACGGAAGTTTAATGTTGGCGGGGTCTGGCTGGATCAGCCATTCAGTATTCGACGCCTGGGGCATTTCGGCTTCAATATGGCCGACGTGGAAAAAGGCCTGGCGTTTTACCGTGACTTGATCGGGTTCCAGGTCTCCGACCCGCTGGACTTCAGAAATGTGCTGCCAGACCCGGCGATCTGTGACGGCATCGAGAACACCACTGGCTATTTCATGCGCCACGGCAATGACCACCATTCCTTCGTGGTGTTCCCGCGCCCGATCATGAACCGGCTGGCCGGCGGCCATGCGCCGCCGGAGGTCACGGTCAACCAGATTACCTGGCAGGTCGGCAGTCTGCGGGAAGTCGGCGACGCCACCGACTGGTTCGACGAGCAGAAGATATTCATGCCGCGCCGGGGCCGCGATACACCCGGGTCCAACTGGCATGCCTACCCCATGGACCCGGAAGGCCATACCAACGAGCTGTATTACGGGATGGAGCAGATCGGCTGGGACGGACTGTCAAAACCACCTGAGTCCAAAGCGCGCGGTTTCATGGAAAAGCCCGATCTGCCGCAGATACCCGAATATCAGGAAGTTGATCAGTTCCGCGACCAGGGGGTGGATCTCTATTCCGGATACCGCCACGAAGAAACTGCGCCAGCGATCTATGACGTGGGCGGCATCAGCCTGCCCCGGCCCTACAAGATCACGCGCATCGGCCCGGTGCGGCTGTTCGTAGACGACATGGATTCCATGCTGTCCTATTACGCTGGCATGCTGGGGCTCTCGATCACCGAGGAAATCGTCTATGACGGCCATCGCTGCGTGTTCCTGCGCGCCAACACGGACCATCACTCGATTGCGCTGTACCCGATCGCCCTGCGCGAGACGCTGGGGCTGAGCTCTCATTCCACCTGCATGTCGTTCGGCATCCAGGTCGGCAGCTATCAGCAGTTGCGCGACGCGCTGGCCTATTTGGCCGATAAGGGCGCCGAGACAAAACATCTGCCCGAAGAGCTGAGCCCGGGGATCGATTATTCCGCCTATGTGATGGACCCGGACGGCCACCTGTTGCAGTTCTACTGGTACATGGAACAGGTCGGCTGGGACGGCCGCCCACGCCCGGCATCGGAACGCAGGAAAACCGTGGACCCCTGGCCCGAAGCGTTGGAGCCCATGTCAGACGTTTATGGCGGCGAAACCTTTCTGGGACCGCTGGGGTAAGGGGTTTATGGCGCCGACGCTAACCGTTAAAATTTTCTTCTAATCATGGCGCGGTTTGGGTAGCATTATTTGCGTAGGCGCCGGGAAAAAATGAAAATATCCGGCACATAAAATAAATAACCGCGACTCCCGGGGAGGGAATCACAATGGGCAAGACACTTACCGACGAACAAATCGAATTCTACCGGCGCGAGGGATATCTCTATCCGCTTGAAGGCATCACGCCTGAACGCGCCAATGAATTGCTGGGCGCGCTGGACGATTTCGAAAAGGAACAGGGCGTTTCAGCCGGGGTGTTCAAGCTCAAGGGTCATCTTTGCTTTCCCGAGGCGTGGGATTTCGTGCGTGAGAAGGCCATTCTCGACGTGGCGGAAGATCTGATCGGGCCCAATATTCTGGCCTTTGGATCACGCTTCTGGATCAAGCCGTCTGGCGATGGGTCGTTCGTGTCATGGCATCAGGATTCGGCCTATTTCGGCTGCGATCCGCACGAGATGGTAACCTGCTGGGTTGCCTTGACCGAAGCCAATGAGGGCAATGGCTGCCTACGCGCCATGCCGAAATCTCATCTGCAAGGCGGCTATGAACACCTGGAATCATACGAAAATGCACCCGGCGATGCGCCCGGCGAAAAGAAAAACATGCTGGGGCGCGGCCAGGCCATCCAGAACATGGACGAATCCAAGGCGATCCATATGGAGCTCAAGCCCGGCCAGTTCTCGATCCATGACGAACGCACGGCGCACGGCTCATTTCCCAACAACTCGGGCAAGGTTCGTATCGGCTATTCGTTTTTCCTGATCCCGACCCACGTAAAATCGGCCCTGGAACGACGCCCCGCCACGCTGGTGCGCGGCGTCGACGAATACGGCTATTGGGACACGGACCCGGTGCCCACCAAGGAACGGCTGCCCGAGATCATCAAGACAATGCTGGAACATAACGCCCAGTACACCAACCCGGCATTCAAACAGGACGCGTAACGCTTAAAGCCGGTCTTCCATCCAATCCAGCATGTAGGGCACATTTTCGCCCCAATAGTCATGGCTGCAATGGATCACGCCGCCGGCCTTGGGATCGTCATAGATCTTCAGCGTCTTGTCCGTGCTTGAAATTTCGTCAAACAGGCGTTTGGCGCCCTCCACATCCATCAGGCGATCCTCGGCGCCATGGGTAATCAGCGTGGGGCAGGTAATATTCTGGGCAACGCCTTCCATGGTGAAAGGTATCAGCATTTCCCGGGCGACCTCGTCGCTGACCCCGCCCAGCAGGCGCTGCAGCGTCGGGCGCAGATGTTCGCAAAAGATATAAAGATCGTCGAGCATGCTGTAACACCCGCACCAGCCGATCAGCGCCTTGATCCGGTCATCAAACGCCGCGGCGCGCGGAGCGTAATACCCCGCCATGCTGATCCCGATCAGCCCGATGCGATCCGCGTCCACTTCCGGGCGGGACACCAGGTAGTCGATCGACGCGCTGGACGGGACCTCGTAATCGTATCGGGTCGGAATTCCTTTTACGTATGAGGACGACCCACGGCCGGGGGTGTCAACCAGCAAAAGCGCCCAACCGCGTTCCAGAATCTGGCGTCCGGAAAAAAATATTTCCTCGGCAAAGGCGTCGGCGCCGCCAATCAGGAAAACCGCCGGCCATTTCCCCGGCTTGGGATTAACCGGATGGCAGAAATAGCCGTCATATTCCTCATCCCCGCACCGCACCGTGATGACTTCCATTTTCGGGTCGTTCAACGCGGCGGCGGCGCGGAAATTTTCCTGGGATTTGATAAAGCGTTCGGTCTTTTTCGCATTATCTTCCATGGTCAGGAAAACATCCGACATGCGCCAATACTGGTTTGCGGAATAGAAATGCTGGCGTGCGGTTGCCTTGTGCCCGTTGGAAAGTGCATCCTTGGCTTTTTTCTCGGTCCTTTCGGCAAGCGATACCCATGACCGCTCCCAACCTTCCTTGTCGCCCTCTTCAATGTCCCGGCAGGTGCGGGCGATATCGAAAACATCGCCGCCACCCTGTTGGGACTCTGCGACGAGTCGCAGGGTCTGTCCGCCAAAGGGATGGGTCGGCTGAAAAAAATCAAACATCTTAAATTCACTCTATGCTTGTGAGATTGAAAACCAGTGGGCACACGGTATCCGATGCCCCACCGCTTCGCAACGCGGCGTAATTGTGCAAGGATGGCCCACGGTAAAAAATCACAAAAAGCATAGAAAATGACAACACCCATCCCGACACGGGAAGATATTCTGAACCGCGCCCGCAACATGGTCCCGGTCATCCGCGCCCGGACAAAACAGGCCGACGAATTACGCCGCATGCCGGACGAAACCGTCGAAGACTTCCGCGAAGCCGGGTTCTACCGAATTCTGCAGCCGGCAAAATTCGGCGGATTTGAGCTGCCCTATGGCATGCAAACCGAGCTGGCCATGGAACTGGGCCGGGGCTGCGCCTCCAGCGCCTGGGATGCGAGCATTACCGCCTGTCACGCCTGGCTTGGCGGCATGTTTGCACCAAAGGCCCAGGAAGAAATCTGGGGCGACGATCAGAATTCAATGATTTCAACCTCCTTCAGGGGCGCCGGATATCAGGCCCAGGCGACCGACGATGGGATAATCCTGTCGGGCAGATGGAAGTATTCAAGCGGGATTCGTCATTGTGACTGGATCATTCTGGCCGTTGATGTTCCCCGTGATGGAGAGAGCCGACCGGACTCGGTCTTGGCGCTGGTGCCCATGTCCGCCTGCCGAATCGAAGATAGCTGGTACGCCAGCGGGCTGACAGCAACCGGCAGCAACGACATCGTCGTGGAAAATCATCTGGCGCCGAATTATCGCATCTTGAATGTGATGGAGTTGCGCGGTCAGGAAACCCCGGGCAGCGCGATCAACCCCCATTACAACTACCGTCTGCCGCTGCATGGCGTGTTTTCTTTCAACATCATCGGGTCGGCCATCGGCGCAGCGCGGCTTACGCTGGACTCGGTCGTGGACGGACTGAGTGGCCATGTGTCGGTGACCAGCGCCAGCGTCGCCGAACAGCCGAGCGTCCGGCTGAGAATTTCAGAAGCCCGCGCGGCGACGGATGCTGCACACGCGCTGGTCATGAAGAATTTGGCGGAAATCTGGGATCTGGGCGGGTCTGGGGAGGTCCCGGCAATGGAACAGAAGCTGCGCTACCGCACCGACAACGCATTTGCAGCCAAGCTCTGCCTACAGGCGGTGGACATCATTTATCCGCTACTCGGCGCGAGAGGATTGAACGCCGACGACCCGGCAAACCGCGCCTGGCGCGACGTGCACGCGATCACCAATCATATCGCGTTGACGTGGGACGTTCAGGGAATATTGCACAGCGCCCACATGCTCGGCTTTCCGAGTCCCGACCCAAGAATTTGATCAGGTTCGGCGTTCCATCTTTCCGTTGCAATGGGTATGTTGCCGTGAAGATGAGGATTGCGGCGGCATGGCCAGACAACCGGTATATCTAAATAGGGCGCGCAGAAAATTCTGCTTCGGCGCGGCCGCGTCCGTTGCTGTTCTGGCCGCGTCCCAGGGCCGTGTTATCGCCCAACCCGAAGAAGGGCGTCCGTCCGATCTGCTCGGCAAAACCCAGTCCTACGCGGCGACCGGCGACGATACGCTGATGGATATCGCGAGACGGTACAAGCTGGGCTTTACTGAATTGATGGCGGCGAACCCGGGAACGGATCCTTGGCTGCCAGGACTCGGGAAGAAGCTGGTCATTCCCACCGGGCATTTGCCGCCACGGGCCAAACACGAAGGGCTGGTGCTGAATCTGTCTGACCAGCGCGTGTATTATTTCCCCGCAGACGGCGCACCGCCGCGATCGATGCCGATGGGAATAGGGCGGCAAGGATGGTCAACGCCGCTCGGCCGCACCACGGTCGCTCGTAAAAAATCCGACCCCACATGGTTTATCCCCAAATCCATTCGCGATAAGGACCCTGAACTTCCCAAGGCAATCGGCCCGGGTCCCGACAACCCGCTCGGCCGTCACGCAATATATCTTGGCTGGCCGTCCTATCTGATCCACGGCACCAACAAGCCATCGGGGGTCGGACGCCGCGCCAGTCACGGCTGCATCAGAATGTATCCGGAAGATATCGAACAGCTTTTCAACGACATCCCAATCGGCACACCGGTCACCGTGGTCGACCAGGCCGCAAAAATCGGCTGGCATGACGGCAATCTCCTGCTGGAGGTTCACCCGAGCCAAAGCCAGGCTGACAGGGTGGAGGCCGGAGAGAGCTTCCC
>CALGIA010000066.1 GCA_937916005.1 uncultured Rhodospirillaceae bacterium | reverse complement strand
ACGCGCTTCGGAAATCGGCGACCTGCGAGGCCTATAGGGCCCTGTCATATCCTGTTGACGGCGCAACGGCCCCCGCGCCGCGCACGGCGCCGGTCTCGTTCAATGTCCGGTATTATGCGCCCGTCGACGACGAAAAGCAGTTCGTCGAAATCTATCTGCAACGGCATCCGCCCATACTGGCCGAGTTGCCGGGCGTCCGGAACGTGCTGTGTTATGTCCCGGTCGCCTGGACCAACCCCACCGCCCTGCCCGTTTCCAATTGCATATTGGGCAACGAGGTGGTCTTCGACTCGATGAATGCGTTAAATGACGCCTTGGCGTCCGAGGTGCGCCATCGCCTGCGCGACGACTATAATGATTTTCCCGTTCGCCCCGGCCCCAACACGCATTTCGCCATGACGCGGCGGGATTTCAGAATGGATTAACGGCCGCCGGGTTTTTCCGTCAGCGAAATCTTGAGCGCGCGCAAAGCATCATTGATCGGGATAAAAAAATTCAGGTTCTGAGCCCTGTCAGCAACCACACCGGATACCGAGATCCCTATGACATTGCCATATTCGTCCAGCATGGGCCCGCCGCTGTTACCGGGCGAGATCGCTACGTCTGATTGGATAAAGATCAAACCGGATTCCCGTTCCCGAATTGCACTGATGATGCCGGTGGTAACTGTTGATTGAAGCGCGGCATCAATCGGGCTGCCGACGACAAAGACCTTTTCCAGGCGCTTCGCCAACGTCTTCCGTATCGGCAATGCCCAGGGTATGCGAATGGGCGCCTTGATCAGCGCCACATCCCTATGCTCGTTCACGCTCAACACACGGCCCTCAACCTCAAGACCGTTACTCAGTTTGATAGGGATCCTGGTCGTGTCGCCCACGACATGAGCATTGGTGAGGATATACCCGTCCTCACTGATCGCAAACCCTGAGCCATGCCCCCCTGACACCCGCACGGTGACGATGGCGCTAAGAGTTGAATTGATTCTCCCGTCAAGTTTTTTGATCCGAGTCGGCCGCCTCGGCAGTTCAAGCGCCGTCCCCTTGAACACATAAGTCTTGTCGGCGTTCTTGTCCTTCCGCAAGGCAATCGCAGCGAATTTCTTGTCCGCCAACAACGCTTCGGCCGCATTCGCGAAAGCATTGTTCAGCATGAGCAGGATGGAATTCTTCTTTAGTGTTTTCTGAAGATGGTAGGCCTTTGTTCCTACCACCAAGACCTCCCGATTCAGCAAAATGGAAAATATACGCCATTCAACTTCGATATAAATTTCGCCGCTATACATCCGTAACGCTCTGCCATCCCACCAGTGATGAGCATGGCAAATATTACCCCTTATTTCCTTTATGCGCGCGCCGATCAGATATTCCGCGGAACCCGATATGTTTTCTCTTCCAAACATTTTTTTGGGGTCGCCCTTTATGTTGAACCCCTTGGCGCTCAGAACTTCGTGAAAGACTTCGCCCAGTTCCGATGTCCAGCTGCCGAAAGATGAGGAACCGCCCCGCCATTCGCGCGTTGTGTCATCATAGTTTCTGAAATTGCAGAGAGTACCGTCGACGTTGGTCTGCAGTCCTTCGGAAGGGAAATGGAGTATGATGGTTCCGCGCTTGATATTTGCGACAACCTTATCAAGCAAAAATGTCGCTTGCCTGTGAAGTGGCATGGTTACGGCGGGCGCGTCCATTAATTCCACCTTGGGCATCTCCATGAGACCCGTCGTTCCGCAGGCGGATAAAATCAGCCCCGACCACACAACAAATGGCCACAGCAAATGTCGAACACTGAGTTTATGGATCAAAAACATCAAACACCTTCGCCCCTGGCCTCGATCATGCGTCTCAACAATCCGCAACCAAGGGCAGAAGATACCATCTAAATTACACGAATTTCAACGGTACATGCGCAAGGAAATCGCCGATTGGGCCGCATTCCCGTCTTGGGTATTTCAGTCCCGTGGCGTCGGCACCTTGGGCGCGTGGCGCAAGACATCTAGATAATGATTGCGTATTTTTCCGAGATCGACCTGATTCAGGAAGGCTGAATAAGCAAGATAGGATACCAGAAAACGCAGATCCCTGACCCATGGCGGCAGATACCGGGGGAATTGGCAAAGCCCCTCCTGGACCATGACACAGATCGCCGGCAAATCCTCTATGTCGAGCTTGCCGCAGAACAGCAATCGGATGCAGTCCAGCCGGTCAAGCTGAACGGCGACCCGCAAAAAGTTGTGAACGCGCAACAGCCCTTCCAGATACACAATATCCTTGGTGAACGGGGCCCCGCCGGAAACCAACCCGCCGCGCACGACCCTGCGCGCGTTTTCGAACGATTGCCGCGTGTCGTCGGTCCGGTCCAGAAAGAAATTATAAATTTCAATAAAATCGGCGCCGTCGATCGACATTTGTATGGCGATGACCCGGTCGGCGAGGCGGCGCATGCGGTTCGGGTCCATGGAGCCACTGATTATTTCGGCGAATACGGCCAACCCTTCCTGGGTGCGTGTAGTTCCGGGATGGCCCGCCGCCAGCAAAGGCATATGCTTCTGCGCATGACCGTTAAGGGTCGTCCCGATATGAACGAAAGCTTCGTGCTGAACCAGTTGGGCGCGGTCCCGATCGGAAAAAATCGCGTCCCGGCGAAATCGGATATAGCGTCCGCCGGCGATGGCTCTCGCGGAAAGATGATCGACGACTTCAAGGCTTGGCGCGTCGTCTCCAAAATGCGCGATGATCGCGGGCCGGATTTGGTCGACGAGTTCGTCCGCGCAGTATGTTATCGGCGCCTCGTCCAGATGAAGGTCCTCATGCTTGAAGCCCGAGAGCACATCGTCGAGCGCATTTGCAAGGTCGATCGGGCGGGTTAAATTATCATTCAAGGTGGCGGTCGGCGCGCCATACAACCGGGTGGACAATTGATAAAATTCCCTGGTTCCAACTGCGCCGACCATGTTTGCGCCCATATCGACCACATCGGCGACCCGGGACAACCAGTCATGCACGACGGAGGAACCGTCAATCAGACCACGCGCCACCGCAGTTCTCTCATGGGTCGGGGCCGGATCGACGGGCGTATAGTCCACCACCGGCAGGGACCGGGCCTTCGCCGACATGAAGGCTTCATACGCGCCCTGGGGCCATGCGACGCTTCGCAACATGCGAACGGGACGCTCCGCGTCATGCAGGGCGGCGGCCGCTTGGATAAGCCGCCCCCGTTCGCGCGCGCTGAATTCGCCGCCGGCTTTCTCAAATGCGGGCATTTCGTCCATTGATCATCCTGATCGGAAGTCGGTAGTTTCGGTGATTATTTACCACACCGTCAATCAAATCCGCACCTGTGACCAAACAGCGTGAACTCGGGATCGTCCGGCCCTCACCTAACCGTCAGGCCGCCTTCGCCGCAATCGCCGCATAAATAAAATCGAGGATATAGGGGCCGAAATCCTCCGGCAGATCCACGGACAGGCTATCGATCACCGATGCCGACATGGTGTCACCGATCACGTCGCGGCGCGCGGCGGCGAGCGCCCGCAGGAATTCCGGGGTGAACTCGGGGTGCGGCTGCAATGTCAGGATATGGTCGCCGACGCGCAGCCCGGCAAAACGGCAGAAATCCGACGAGGCGATGATTTTCGCGTTTGGCGGCGGCGCGACGACCTGGTCCTGATGCCAGGTGAGCAGGGAAACGGGTGCATCCCGGCCCGCCATATCGTAACGTCTCAGCCCGCAGGACCAGCCGCCGGAAAATTTCTCGACCTTGCCTCCCAACGCCTCCGCGATCGCCTGATGCCCGAAACAGATTCCCACCAGCGGCGTCCGCTCCTCATGCACATGACGCAGGAAAGAATTCAGTTTTGCAATCCAGGGGAAGCCGTCATTCACGCCGCAACTCGAACCGGTGACGACCCAGGCATCGGCAACGGACGGCCGCACCGGAAAATCATCCGCCTGCACGGCAAAGGTTTCAAACGCTATGTCCGGCCGGCCAAGCAGCCGCATGAACATCTCGTTGTAATCGCCATGTACATCGC
>CALGIA010000065.1 GCA_937916005.1 uncultured Rhodospirillaceae bacterium | reverse complement strand
CGGTTGGTGACTCGCCCAAAGCGCCTAGTTAGTTCCAAATTGGGACTAATTATAACCCAACCCGCCGTAGGACAACTCTTTGGGCCCCGCCCGCCAATATTTCGGAGAGCATAAAGGTAAGCATTATTGATCTATTAATCATTTTTAACTCGTAATTCATTTCTGTTTCACGTATATCAACGGACCCAAATTTGAATTGATGGTTTTCGCGCAACGGTGGCGCATTGGTAAAACCGCGCGCGACAGGTGAATGATGACTGAAAAGATGTTGAAATTTGTCTATCTGGACAAGCACGCGCCCGTCAAGCGCGCGGCCGCGAAGCGTCTTCAGGATTTCAACGAGATATCTCCCAACTTCGACAATCCCGATGCGGCGGACCAGGCCAGCCGGTGCTCGCAATGCGGCATTCCGTTCTGCCAGGTCCATTGTCCGGTCCAGAACAACATTCCCGATTGGTTGATGCTGACCGCCGAAGGCCGGCTTGAGGAAGCCTATGAAGTATCCGCGGCCACCAACAACATGCCTGAAATCTGCGGCCGGATCTGTCCGCAGGACCGGCTCTGCGAAGGCAATTGCGTGATCGAGCAATCGGGGCACGGGACAGTTACCATCGGGTCGATCGAACGTTTCATCACGGACACGGCCTGGGAAAAGGGTTGGGTCAAGCCGGTGCAGCCGGTTGTTGAACGGGATCAGTCGGTCGCCATTATCGGTGCCGGGCCGGCCGGGTTGGCGGCCGCGGAAGAACTGCGCCGGTCAGGCTACAAGGTTCATGTCTATGACCGGTATGACCGCATGGGCGGGCTGCTGGTTTACGGCATTCCCAATTTCAAGCTCGAAAAAAACATCGTCCAGCGCCGGGCCGATCTGCTGGAACAGGGCGGCGTGGTCTATCATCCCAATTTCGATGTGGGGCGCGACGCCACGCTCGATGAAATTCGGGGCCGCCACGACGCCGTGCTGATTGCCACCGGCGTTTATCGCCAGCGCGATATTCAGGTCCCCGGCGTCGGGCTCGACAATGTGGTTCCGGCCCTCGATTACCTGGTTGCCTCCAACCGCAAGGGGCTCGGCGATACCGTTCCCGACTTCGACAATGGCCGGCTGGACGCCGCCGGCAAGGATGTGGTCGTCATCGGCGGCGGCGATACGGCGATGGATTGTGTGCGCACAGCGGTCCGCCAGCACGCCAAATCGGTCACCTGCCTGTATCGACGCGACCGGGAAAACATGCCCGGGTCACGCAGCGAGGTTCAGTACGCGGAAGAAGAAGGGGTCAGGTTCCAGTGGCTGTCGTCGCCGGAGGCCTTTCTGGGCGACGATGCGGTGGAAGCGGTCCGCGCGGCGCGCATCCATCTCGGCGTGCCCGACGCCTCGGGCCGCCAGACGCCCGAAGTGATCGAGGGGTCGAGCTTCAACGTTCCGGCAACCCTTGCCATCACGGCGCTCGGGTTCGATCCGGAAGATCTGCCCACATTATTCGGCGCGCCCGAACTGACGGTGACCCGATGGGGCACGGTGCGCATCGATCACGCCACCATGATGACGAATCTCGACGGCGTGTTCGCCGCCGGCGATATCGTGCGCGGCGCGTCGCTGGTGGTTTGGGGAATTCGCGACGGCCGGGATGCCGCCGCCGGGATACAGACCTATCTTACACACAAATCCGAACATTCCGAAGCCGCGGCCTGATGGCGCGACCGGACATGAATTAAGCCGAAGGAGGGCTTGCGCCCATGAACAAGAATGAAGGTCAGAAGGCAGTCGATGCCTGGCGCGCCAATGCGAAGCTTCTCACGGAGCACGGCCTCTATGACCCGGCCGACGAACATGCCAGCTGCGGCGTCGGACTGGTTGCCGCCACCGACGGCATTGCACGGCGCGAGGTTGTCGAGGCGGGCATTGAAGCGCTCCGGGCGATCTGGCACCGGGGCGCCGTCGACGCCGACGGCAAGACCGGAGACGGCGCGGGAATCCATGTTGAAATTCCGCAGGATTTCTTCAAGGAACATATCGAGCGGACCGGACACACCCCGGGCGCCGTTCCGATTGCCGTCGGCATGGTGTTCCTGCCGCGGACCAATTTCGCGGGCCAGGAACGCTGCCGCTCCATTCTGGAAACCGAAATACTGAAATTCGGATATCAGATCTATGGTTGGCGTCAGGTGCCGATCAATGTGGATGTGATCGGCGAAAAGGCCAATGCGACCCGCCCCGAGATCGAACAGATCATGATCGCCGGCAACCCCGGCATTTCGGCCGAAAAATTTGAAACCAACCTCTACATCATTCGCCGCCTGATCGAGGCGGCGGTCATGAATGAACATATTCAGGATTTCTACATCTGTTCGCTGTCCTGCCGGTCGTTGATCTACAAGGGGATGTTTCTCGCGGAACAGCTCACGGATTTCTATCCCGATCTGCTGGACGAACGCTTCGTGTCGCGCTTCGTGATCTATCATCAGCGCTATTCGACCAACACATTTCCGACCTGGCGGCTGGCTCAGCCTTTTCGCATGCTGGCCCATAACGGCGAAATCAACACGCTGTCGGGCAACGTCAACTGGATGAAGAGCCATGAAACCCGGATGGAAACCGATGTGTTCGGCAGACATCTCGATGCCCTGAAGCCGGTCATCGAGGCCGGCGCGTCGGATTCGTCGGCGCTGGACAATGTTTATGAATTGCTGGTCAGGGCAGGACGAAACGCGCCCCATGTCCAATCGCTGTTGATTCCCGACGCCTGGTCCTACAAGCGAACAATGCCCGAAAAGTTGCGGGATCTATATGCCTACTCCAATTGCGTCATGGAACCCTGGGATGGCCCGGCCGCGATCGCGGCGACCGACGGCAATTGGGTGATTGCCGGCATGGACCGCAACGGTCTGCGTCCGATGCGCTATACGCTCATGGAAAGCGGATTGCTTTACGTCGGGTCGGAATCAGGCATGGTCCATGTCTCCGAATCCCAGGTCGTCGAAAAAGGCCGGCTCGGACCCGGACAGATGATCGGGGTCGATCTGGAAGCAGGTGTGCTTTATCACGATGCGAAACTCAAGGAGACCCTCGCTGACGCACACCCTTACGGCGAATGGGGCAAGAATCTCACGCAGCTCGACAGCCTGAACAAAACCGGCGTGGCCGAGCCCGTCGACTATACCGGCGATGAACTGCGCCGCCGCCAGATCGCCGCCGGCTACACCATGGAGGAAGTTGAACTGCTGTTGCAGCCCATGGTCGAGGACGCCAAGGAAGCGACGGGATCCATGGGCGACGATACGCCGTTGGCCGTGCTGTCCGAACAATATCGCGGCATGCATCATTTCTTTCGCCAGTCCTTCAGCCAGGTCACCAACCCGCCGATCGATTCATTGCGCGAATACCGGGTGATGAGCCTCAAAACCCGGCTCGGCAATCTTGGCAATGTGCTCGATCAGAACGAAAGCCAGATGCGCCTCCTGCAGCTCGAATCGCCGGTCATGTCCAATAGCGAATTCGCGGCATTGCGGGACTATCTCGGCGACAAGGTGGTGGAAATCAACTGCACTTTCTCACCGGACCGGGGTGAGCTGGCGCTGCGCCGCGCCATGTATCGCATTCAGCGCCAGGCCGAGGACGCCGTGCGCGGCGGTGCGGTTCACCTGGTCCTGACCGACAAGGCCGTCGGCCCGGATTGTGTCGCGATCCCCATGATTCTGGCCACAGGCGGCGTGCATAGCCATCTGGTGCAGGAATCGCTGCGGACATTCACCTCGCTCAACGTGCAAAGCTCGGAATGTCTCGATGTGCAATACTTTGCCGTGCTGATCGGCGTCGGCGCCACAACGGTCAACGCCTATCTGGCCCAGGAAACCATCGCGGACCGCCATCGCCGGGGTCTGTTCGGCGACCGCGATTTCAATGAATGCGTGCAACGTTATAAATTCGCCGTCGATCAGGGGCTGCTCAAGATCATGTCCAAGATGGGCATTTCGATTATCTCGTCGTATCGCGGCGCTTATAAATTCGAGGCCGTGGGTCTCAGCCGCTGGCTCGTGGCCGCGTATTTCCCGGGCATGGCGAGCCGTATTTCCGGTATCGGTCTCAGCGGAATCCGGATCAAGCTGCTGGAACTGCATGAACGGGCATTTGGATCCAATGCGCTTTCCCTGCCGGTCGGCGGGCTGTACCGCTACCGCGCCAAAGGCGAGACCCATGCCTTCCAGGGACCGCAGATCCACATGCTTCAATCGGCGGTGGCCAATGATTCTTATGCGCTCTATTGCAAATACAGCGAGGCGATCCGCCAATCGCCGCCGGTGAATTTGCGCGATTTGATGGAATTCGCCCCCAAGGGTGAGGCGGTGCCGCTGGAAGAAGTCGAATCCATCACCCGGATCCGCAGGCGCCTGGTGTCGCCGGGCATTTCGCTCGGCGCGCTCAGCCCCGAGGCCCACGAAACCCTGTCCATCGCAATGAACCGGATCGGCGCAAAATCCGACTCCGGCGAAGGCGGCGAGGACCCGGTGCGCTATAAGCCGCGCGCCAACGGCGACAATGCATCCTCGGCGATCAAGCAGGTCGCATCCGGCCGGTTCGGCGTCACCGCGGAATATCTCAATAATTGCCGCGAGATCGAAATAAAGATCGCCCAGGGCGCCAAGCCGGGCGAGGGCGGACAGCTTCCGGGCATCAAGGTGTCCGGCATGATCGCGCGGCTGCGCCATTCGACCGAAGGGGTCACATTGATCTCGCCGCCGCCGCACCATGATATCTACTCGATCGAGGATCTCGCCCAGTTGATCTACGATCTCAAGCAGATCAATCCGGAAGCAAAGGTCTGCGTGAAGCTGGTCGCGCAAAGCGGCATCGGCACCATCGCCGCGGGCGTGGCCAAGGCCAATGCGGATGTGATCCTGATCTCGGGCAATTCGGGCGGCACCGGGGCCAGCCCGCAATCCTCCATCAAATATGCCGGCCTGCCGTGGGAAATGGGTCTTTCCGAGGTCCACCAGGTGCTGACCCTCAACCGTCTGCGCCACCGGGTTGTGCTGCGCACCGATGGCGGCATCAAGACCGGCCGCGACGTGGTGGTGGCCGCCCTGCTTGGGGCCGAGGAATTCGGCATCGGGACGGCGGCGCTGGTCGCCATGGGCTGCATCATGGTGCGTCAGTGCCATTCCAATACCTGCCCGGTGGGGGTGTGCACCCAGGATGAAAGCCTGCGTGAGAAATTTACCGGTACGCCGGAAAAAGTCGTCAATCTGTTCAGCTTCATCGGCGAGGAAGTGCGTGAAATCCTGGCGTCGCTCGGCGCGCGCGAACTTGAGGAAATCATCGGCCGCACCGAGCTGCTGACCCAGGTCAGCCGGGGCAGCTCGCATCTCGACGATCTGGATCTGAACCCCTTGCTGGTCCAGGCCGACCCGGGCGAACATCCTCATTTCTGCACCATCGAAGGCCGCAACGAAGTGCCGGAAACCCTTGATGCGCTGATGATCAAGGACGCGGCGCCGGCGCTCGAAGGCGGCGAGAAAATGCAGCTCGCCTATAATATCCGCAATACCCAGCGCGCCATCGGCACCAAGCTGTCGTCGATGATCACCCGGAAGTTCGGCATGTCCGGCCTGCAGACCGGACACATTACCGTTCGTCTGCGGGGATCGGCCGGTCAGTCGCTCGGCGCCTTCGCGGTTCAAGGGCTGAAGCTGGAAGTGTTCGGCGACGCCAACGATTATGTCGGCAAGGGGTTGTCCGGCGGCACCATCGTCATCCGGCTCGCGACCGCCAGCCAGCTGCGCTCGGTCGATAACACCATCATCGGAAATACGGTTCTGTACGGCGCGACCGGCGGGCGGCTTTATGCGGCCGGCCAGGCCGGCGAACGTTTTGCGGTGCGCAATTCGGGGGCCGATGCGGTGGTCGAAGGCTGCGGCTCGAACGGCTGCGAATACATGACCAACGGCACCGTGGCCATCCTTGGCGCGGTCGGCGATAATTTTGGCGCCGGCATGACCGGGGGCATGGCCTTTGTTCATGACAGGAACGGCGGGGACGAAAGCGGCGGCTTCACCGATCACGTCAATGATGACACGGTGATCTATCAGCGCATCCAGACCCCGTACTGGGAAGGCGTTTTGCGCCGGATGATCGAAACCCACGCCGTGGAAACCCAGTCGCGGTTCGCCGAACGGCTTTTGATCGACTGGGACCGGGAGGTGGGTAATTTCTGGCAGGTCATCCCGAAGGAAATGATCGGGCAGCATGATCAACCCATATTCGCCGAGGAAGACCAGGAGAAGCGCGCCTAGAGAGGTCTTGTTTGCAAAGCCGGCACCGAATAAAGCCCTCGCTATGCCTGCGCTCGCCGCGATACCATGCGGGCGTGAATTGCTTTAGACTGCGCGATCATGCGAACGCTCTATCATCTCTGGCTTTCCCCGTTCTGCCGTAAGGTCCGCATCGCGCTTGCCGAAAAGGGGCTCGATGTCGATCTGAAGGCGGAAAATTTGTGGGAACGGCGCCCCGAGTTCATCGCCATGAATCCGGCGGGGGAAGTTCCCGTGCTGGTCGAAGACGACGGCCCCACGCTGGTTGATTCCAGCGCGATCTGTGAATATCTCGATGAAACCTTTCCCGAACCCACTCTTTTTCCAGGCGATGCCGCATCGCGCGCCGAAGTGCGCCGGCTGGTCGCCTGGTTCGACGGCAAGTTTAACCGGGAAGTCACCGAAAACCTGGTCGGTGAAAAGATCATGAAGCGTTTCCTGCGCCTGGGGGAGCCGGATTCCCGCGCCATCCGCGCCGGCAAATCCAACATCCAGATACACCTGCATTATATCACCTGGTTGACCGAACGGCGGACCTGGCTGGCCGGCGATCAATTCTCGCTGGCCGATATTGCGGCCAGCGCCCACTTGTCCACCGTCGATTATCTCGACGATGTGCCGTGGGGCAAATTCGAAGCCGCCAAAATCTGGTATGCGCGGGTCAAGTCGCGCCCGTCCTTCCGGGCCATCCTCGCCGACCACATCCCGGGCGAGCCCCCGCCGCGCCACTACGCCGATCTGGATTTCTGAATTCGCTCAAGTTACGTCCGCGCCGGCCGGCCTTGAGCTTGACATAATAATGCGAATGATTATCATTTGCCTTATTGTCGGACATTCGTGAGACGGCGGGAAGGGACACATCGGAACGGCTATTCCGTTTCGCCTTCTCACCGGCGTTATCGCGAGGCAAATATCAAAGCCACCAAACTCAAGAAAGACATGAGAAATGGATTCAAAAACAGCGACACTGGCGGTATTTTCCACGATTATCTGGAGTATGCCGGCGCTGGCGCAGACCTCCGTTCAGGACCGCCTCGCCAATACGGAGCAACGCATCCAGTATCTGGAGAAACGGATAGTCGCCCAGGATAACGTAATCGTCCAGAAGCACCGCGAAATTTCAAAATTGAAGAAGGACGAGGCGGCCAGAGCGGATCGCTGGTTCAGCAAGATCGATCTCAACGGCGCGGTTCAACTGCAGGCTTCCCATGGCAGCCCCTTCACCGGCCCTACCACATCGGACGCCACGGTAAAGGAGGCAACAATCGGCCTTACCACGCGGGTCCATGACTGGGTCACCGCGGAAATCGGACTCAAGTATGAAGAGGACGACACGCCGCTGGAAGTCGATGTTGCGACAATCGCGATCGCGCCGCCGAAGGGTCCGTGGCGCCTGAAGGGCGGCCAGTTCACCCTGCCTTTCGGAACATTCGAGACCAATCTGGTCTCCACCACTCTCGCCGGTGAAGTCGGTGAAACGCGGGAAACGGCCCTGTCGGCCGGGTTGGAGAGCAACGGGTTCTCGGGCACGGTCTACGCCTTCAACGGCACGAATAAAGAGGGCGGCGACAGCCGCATCGAAGGTTTTGGCGCAACTGCCGGTTACGCGCAGGAAACCGGGAATTCGGGATTCGCCGTCGATGTCGGATACATCAACGACGTCGGCGATTCGAACAATTTGCAGACCACGATCTCCGACACTCTGGGCAGCAACAATGTCTCTCGCCACGTCGGCGCATGGATCGTCGGCAGTAAAGTTCATTACGGCCCGGTTTCGCTTTCCGGCGAGTATCTCACCGCCGTCGAGGATTTCGCGGCGGGAGAGGTTCTGTTCAACGGCGCCGGCGCCCAGCCGTCAGCGTGGTCTGTAGAGACGGCATATGGCTTCAAGATCGTCGATCAGGACGCCACGGTGGCGGTTTCCTACCAGGGGACCGACGAGGCGCTGGCCCTGTCCCTGCCCGAACGCCGTTTCCTCGCCGGTATCTCGGTCGGTATTGTGGAGCATGCGAGCCTGGCATTCGAATGGGCGCATGATTGGGACTACGGGACAGGGGACGGCGGAACGGGCAAGACCGCCGACACCGTCAAAGCCGTGCTAACCGTCGAATTCTAAGGCCACCAAAAAAACCACCCAAAGGGGATAACCGAATGAAATACATTTGTACCGTACTCGCGCTGCTGGCCCTCACCGGCGCCGCGCGCGCCACGCCGCAGGACCAGGCCGTGCTTCGGCACTACGCCGTCATGGCCCACGCCATGTACACGGACTCGCTGACCACCGCCCGGGCGCTTGGCCGTTGTCTTTGATCTCGAAGACGGGATTGGAACATGGCGGCTCCACTCGCCCGCCGGCCGCCATTTCTTCGGCCATGGCGTTTTCTCGCCTGACGGCGGCACGCTGTTCACCACGGAAAACGACTTCGTCTCCGGTCGCGGCGTCGATATCGCCGGGTTTATCGTGACGGAGGGTGGTCTCGAATCCCGGTCTCAGACTGGGCAGGCCCGAGCCGGGAAGCGCTCTAAAACCACCTCAACAATTGGGCAAGGGTCAGGAACCCACCGGTCAAAATGGCGCAGCCCATGAAGAATAATAGAATATACCGCTCAACATCCGCCTCCCGCTTTGATTTCGTGTTGTAAATATTCCGCGCGAGGTTGGACAGGTTGCTGATAATAAGCTGAATTTTCTTTCGCTCGGTGCCTTGCCACGTTTGAAATATGACCAGCATGTATATCGAAATCGCCCCAACCACATATGTGATTATGATCAGGACCTTGACCATATCTCCGTTCCTCGAGGAGTAATGCGCCAACCACGCGAAACAAATGAATATGGCGAGCGTGACAATCGTGGTCCGCCATTGAATGAGTTTGGAAAATCGGATGTTCTGTTCCGAATCCTGGTACAGGCAGAGCAGTTCGGCGTGGGTCAGTTCGTCCGCCTCCGACGCTATCAGCTCCAGCCCATTGGATTCGGAATCAAGGTCATCATTATCAGGCACTTGGAATCACCTTTGCAGCGTGCAGTTGAACGCCATTAGGAGAGAACATGGTTAACGGAGTGCTAACGGCCTTGCTACGCGGTCGCCTGCCGGCGAGGTTTTCTTGAACTAAGACACGGCGGCTTTGGCGATGCCGCCGCCGGCGCGGTCGGCCGCGCCGTGCATGCGGAGATTGGACGGCAGTGGGGCCCACGAATCGACCATCAGCCAGAGCCGCAGAAGGTGGCGCTTCAGGGCCGGGTCTTCCGGGTCCGTGTAATCGGTGCGCGCGTGCAGGGTGGTCCGGTTGTTGAGGAACTGGATATCGCCGTGCTCGAAATCCATGTCCATGAATACCCCCGGCCGGTGGGCGACCTGGTTGACCAGCGCCAGCGCCTCGCGCTCCATATCGGTCACGGGGACGCCGTTATTCTCGGCTGCATTGCGCACCGCGATGGGCAGGTAATGGCAAACCATTGTGTTTTCCAGTTCGGCGAAGACCGGAATCCGGTGATCGGTCAGCGGTGCGGCGTCGCCCAGATCCGACTGTCGGCGGCTGTAGATGAAACCCTCATAGAGCGCGTCCATCAGATCGGGGCGCTCGTCCAGAATGATATTATGCACGGCGAACGAGCTGGCGATCCGGCTCAACCCACCGCTTGCCGCCCCCCGCACGCATAAAAGCCCGACCACGTCCGTCGGGTCCATGTGCATTTCCAGCTCGCCGCCGGCGGTATAATAACGGTCAGTCTCGCCGATATCGCGCACGTGGCCAAGCCGGTCGCCGCGCCAGCTTTGCGACACGCCCGTGCCGATATGGGTGCCGATGCCCCAGAAGGCGATGCCGAGCTGGTCTTCGTCATAGCCCAGATCGGCGAGGCCCTTGATCAGCACGAAGCCGCGCCCGGGCCCGAGTATGTGCCTGATTTCCGCGATGTCGCCAGCCAGCGACGGCAGATCGAAATCATCGCTGGTGACGTCGTCCAGCGCGCCGCCCCGGGCGCCCACTGCGCGAACCGCCCGGTCGATATCGGCCAGGGCCGCATCCGACAGCCGGTGGACCCACGATTGGTCTCCCACGAAATCCGCCGCAATCCAGGATTTCTCGCCGGTCACCTTCTGGATGTTATGTCCTGTCATGGAATCCTCCGTTTTCGTGGGCGATGCGTCCAACTGTAATCCCGGATCGATCCTGGCAACAACCGGAAATCCGCCCCCCGCCTCAGACCGCTTCGCCGGCGGCAACGCCGCTGGACCAGGCCCATTGGAAATTATAGCCGCCGAGCCAGCCGGTGACGTCGACCGCCTCGCCGATGGCATACAGGCCTGGAACATTTCTTGCTTCCATGGTGCGAGATGATAATCCGGATGTGTCGATGCCGCCGCGCGTGACCTCCGCCTTGGCATAGCCTTCACTGCCCGACGGCGTCAGGCGCCAGCGATTGAGCCGGCCGCCCAGCGCGCTTAACAACCGGTTCGGTATATCGCCCATGGCGCGGGCCGGCAGATGTGTTTCCGCCAGGGCGGCGGCAAGGCGGCTCGGCAGGATGTCGGACAGAACAGTCCTGGGCGCGGCCCGGGGGCGGGCGTCTTTGGCGTCGATCAGATAGGGGCCGGCATCCAGATCGGGCAGCAGATTCAGGGTGATGTCCCCGCCGGCGCGCCAAAAGGATGATATCTGCAGGATCGCCGGGCCGGACAGGCCGCGATGGGTGAACAGCATTGCTTCACGGAAAGACACCCGCCCATATGACGCGATGCAGGCAAGTGCTGCGCCGCTGAGCGATCGCATCATTTCCAGATCGTCATCCGCGAATGTCAGCGGCACAAGGCCCGGGGCCATGTCGGTCAGTTTCAGATCGAACCGTCTCGCCGTGTCATGGGCGAACCCGGTCGCGCCCATTTTCGGGATCGACAGCCCACCGGTCGCCAGCACCATTGCGGGTGCGGTGAAATCGCCCTGGTCGGTGGTCACGCGGAACCGGTCGGCCCGGCTGATGTCGGTGATCCGGTGGCCGAGGCGGAGCTCCACCCCGGCTGCTGTGCATTCCGCAAGCAGCATGGCTACCACCGCCCGCGCCGAGCCGTCGCAAAACAGCTGGCCCAGGGTTTTTTCGTGCCAGGGGATCCGGTGCTTGTCGATCAGGGCGATGAAGTCATGGGAAGTGTATCGCGCCAGGGCCGATTTGCAGAAATGGGGATTGCCGGAAATGAAATTTTCCGGCGCACTGTGCAGATTGGTGAAGTTGCAGCGCCCGCCGCCCGAGATCAGGATTTTCTTGCCGGCCTCGTCCGCATGGCCGAGCAAAACCACCCGCCGGCCGCGCGCACCGGCGGTCAGGGCGCACATCAGCCCGGCCGCGCCAGCGCCGATGACGATCACATCGAAGCTGGAAACCGATTTAATTCGCGGCGCCGCCCGGCGGGTCGCAGGGGACGGTGCCCATTTCCGCCGGTAGGGATACTTCCAGAAGCCGCAATTTTTCCGACGTGCGGGTTTCCTGGTGGATCGCGCCGCCCGGAATCATCACCGAATCGCCGGCCTCGAATTTCATCAATCGACCGTCCTCGAATTCCAGCTCGACCCAGCCTTCCAGCATGTACACCAGTTGCATCTCGCATGTGTGGTAGTGCCATCCCGTCGGCTCGGTCAGACCACCCGAATCCGCCGACGTCACCTGCGCCCGCATGCGCCCGCCGGTGGCGTCCGTGACGCCCAGATCGCGATATTTGAAAAACGAACGGCGTCCATCGACATATTTCGCATCCGCCGCCGTGGATATGGCGAGTTTTATCGCCGGGACACGTTCGGCCGTCATCTGATTGCTGCTCATGTCATTGCTCCCAAATCGGTTCCGGCCCAAATAGGTTCCGGGGTCTTGCGCCAATAATCGGCTCGTAATGCTCACCGGCAAAAGCATAAGCCGCCGCGATGCGCGGACGCAATGGCCTTGCGCCGCGAGACATGCTATCCGGTTTGTCCGGGGCACCGGGACCGGAACCAATAACCTAGGGAAATTCGCCATGGCGAGACTGAATGAGACACATGATCCGGCGCTGGAAAGCTGGATTGAGAGCGCCAATGACGCTGATGCGGATTTTCCCATCCAGAACCTGCCGTTCGGCGTGTTTTCCCATCCCGACTCGGGCCGGGCGACGGTGGGGATCGCCATCGGCGATCAGATCCTCGATGTGACGGCGGCCTACGGCAAGGGCGTGCTGGACGGCCCGGCCGATGATGCGGCGCGCGCCTGCGGGGCCGAAAACCTCAACCCGCTGATGGCGCTGGGCGGCCGCGACTGGTCGGCTTTGCGGGCGGCGGTATCGCGCGCCCTGCGGTCCAATGGGGAGACGGCGCAAGCGGCGCAAGCGGCGCAAGACGAAATCCTGGTTCCCATGGCGGGAACGCGGATGCTGATGCCGGCGGCCATCGGCGATTATACCGACTTCTATGCCTCGATCTATCATGCCACCAATGTGGGGCGCATGATGCGGCCCGATAATCCGCTGATGCCCAATTACAAGCACATCCCCATCGCCTATCACGGACGGGCGTCGTCCATCGTGGTCAGCGGCGAACCCTGCCGGCGGCCGTTCGGACAGACGAAGCCGGCCAATGCGGAGTCGCCATCCTTCGGCCCGACCAGGGCGTTCGATTACGAAACCGAGATGGCGTTTTATGTGGGGCCGGGAAACCCGCTGGGTCAGCCGGTCTCGCTCTCCGAGGCGGAAGATCACATTTTCGGACTCAGCATCCTGAACGACTGGTCGGCGCGCGATATCCAGGCCTGGGAATACCAGCCGCTCGGGCCGTTCCTGGCCAAGAGCTTTGCCTCCCATGTGTCGCCCTGGGTGGTGCCGCTGGAGGCATTGGCCCCGTTCCGCCGCGCTGCCTATCGGCGCCCCGACGGCGACCCGGCGCCGCTGGACTATCTGGCTTCCGACGCCAACGAGACGCAGGGCGGGTTCGATGTCCATATTCAGGTGTCCATCGCATCGCAACAGATGCGCAAGGACGGCATGGAGCCGGTGACGCTGGCCGTCACCAACATGCAGCATCTGTACTGGACGATCTTCCAGATGCTGACCCACCACACGTCGAACGGCTGCAATCTGCGGCCCGGCGACATGATGGGCACCGGCACCATCTCGGGTCCGACCGATGAGTCGCTGGGCAGCATTCTCGAAATCGCCAGGCGGGGCGCGACCCCGGTGACCCTGCCGACCGGCGAGGAACGCAGCTTCCTGGCCGATGGGGATGAGCTGATCATGCGCGCCTGGTGCGAGGCCGACGGCGCGCGCTCAATCGGGCTGGGCGAATGCCGGGCGGTGATCGAGGGCGTGTGAGCCCAGCCAGGCGGATTATTGCGGCGTCATGTGTCGAATTCGGGTAATCCGAATCAGACCGGTTCGCTTGAGGCGATGTCATATCCGTTCATAGCCAAAGGTCTCGAATTCGTCTGCGAATTCCAGGTTTACAAGATCCAATTGCTCGCGTGTGAACATGATTGCCGGGTCGAGACGCTGATTCGCGGGACCCTTTTTTGCATGTGGCCAATGGTCCAGTCCCTTGCCCAGCCCTAACTGGCTGAACAATTGGGCAAGGTCTGACGCAAGATTTTCCTGCCTGATAACGACCAAGTCCTTGTATGGGTTTTTGGTTTGGTACAGGCTGATGTTGCGGACGATTCGAAATCGATCGTTATGAAACAGGTCTCCAATGCTTCGGCGAATGTCATCCACCGCGTTTTCCATCGCCTCGCCGCGATAATCCGAAAACGAAAGCCGCATATTGGCGAGGGAAATTATCTTGGCATAGGGATTCCGCTCTGAGATGACGACTGAGTATTCGTTATACGGGAGCGTCAGCCGCGCCTCGATATCCGCAAGGGGCATATGATTATAGAATCGGGACGGATGAGGAGAGTGAACGCCGATGTTGCCGGCCTCCTTGAACTTCCGGTCCCTGACGAGTTGTAAATATCTCGCTTCCAATTGAGTATCGTGGCTGAAGTTCTGAGATTTTCCACCAATTGAGAGCCTGTGGAGTTCATCGGCTGGCGTAATCGGCGTCACGATGTCCGACGGACCACAAAAAGGCGAGAGGCTGATCTCTATGCTCGTGCTCGCAACCTTTCGGCCTTTCACGTAAATGAATTTATGCTCATGGCTCAACAGCACGGGATCAATGTCTTCCTCATTTGCTGGGGATTTTCATCAAGATTCCACGCATCTGACCGAACCTGACTCGAATTCTTTCGAGGCGCAAACTTGCGGCATCTTGCGCCGCTGGCCGCGCGCATTCTATGGAATCGAGAGGCAACGTTACCTCTTTACTTCCCCTACCCGCAAGACACGGTGACCGCCTGTGCGGCCACCGTGTCTTGCGGGCAGGGATGGCGACCGCCCGCTAATTCGGGATCAGGTCCGATTTGACGACCGGGGTCACGTTGATCGGCTTCTTGATCAGGCCCAGATCCGCGAACGTATCGGCGCCCTTTTGCAACAGGTCCAGGTCGAAATGACCGAGTCCCATCTTATCGGTCGTCCTTGAGACGGATGAGATATTGCGGAGCTTGATGATCTCCAGATTGACCTTCTCGTTGCGGCCGTTGATGGCGCGCTTGACCGCCAGTTTGGCGGCTTCTTCCGGCTTGGCGATCATCCAGGCGGCGCTGTCCCGATAGGCGGCGAGGAAGCGGCGCAGCACGTTCTTTTGCGTGCGGTACATTTCCTCCGTCACGACGAACATGTCGCTGGGCACGTTGAGGTAATTTTTGACCTCGATCACGTTGAAATCCTTGAGCCCCTTGAGCTTGCCCACGAACAACCCCGTATCCGTGGCCGCCGTCGCATCGACCTGGCCCTGGATCACCGGCGCGAAGTTCAGCAGCCCGGCCACATGGATGGTGACGTCCTTTTCCGTCAGCCCGACCTGGTGCAGCAGCACTGCCAAATTCTGACGGGTGCCGCTCGACAGGCTGTAGACACCGATCTTCTTGCCCTTCAGGTCCGACGGCTTGGTGATGCCGCGCGATTTGGGCGACACCACGTTGAACACGTTCTGCGGATAGATATTATAGATGGCGACCAGCTTTTCGCCCTTGTCCAGCGCCAGATAGAACGACGCCGGATCGGTGAAGGCGATATGGGCCTTGCCGGTCAGCATGTTGCGGATCGCCGACCCGCCGCCCGTGCCGGGCACGAATTCGCAATCGATCCCCCTGGCCTTGAAAAACCCCTTGTCGGGTTCGGCCAGCAGATTGGTGATCTCGCTCAGCGCCGGGCCCCAGCCCGCGACGATTATCTTATCCAGCTTCTGGGCGTGGACCCCGCCGCCGCCCATCAGAAAGGCGATGAGCGCAAGGCCCGTCAAGATGCGTTTCAGGGAATGGGTCATGGGTCGGATCCTTTCAGGTGGTTGGATAACAGCCATCGTTCCAGAACGATGGTTGCCTGGTAAAAAATCATGCCGAGCAGTGTGATGATGATGAAGAGCGCGAACATCAGGCTTGAATCCATCATGCCCTGGGCCGCGATGATGCTGGCGCCCAGCCCGCTGCGCCCGCCGATGAATTCGCCCACGACGGCGCCCACCAGGGCCAGCACCACGGCGACCCGGACTCCGGCCATGATGACCGGCAGGCCCGATGGGATTTTCAGACGCAGCAGCGCCTGAAGCCGCGTTGCGCCCAGCATCCGGAACAGTTCGCGCTTTTGCGGGTCTATGTGGTGAAGGCCGGTCAACGTGTTTTCCAGCAGCGGGAAAAAGCAGATCAACGCGGTGATCACCACCGTCGATGTCATGCCGAATCCGAACCACACGATGAACAGGGGCCCCAGGGCGAGCTTGGGCACAACCTGGCTGGCGATGATATAGGGCCACAGCAGGCGGCGCAGAAAGCCGTTTTCTTCCAGCAGAACGCCGCACAGAAACCCGATCCCGCAGCCCAGGGAAAGGCCCAGCAGCATCTCGATTGTGGTGATCCAGATATGCGGCCACAGATAGCCGATTGTGAGGCCGCCCCACAACACCTCAACCACCGCCGACGGCGTGGGGATCACCAGCGACGACAGACCCGACAGGCGGGTGAACGCTTCCCACCCGCCGATAAGCACGACCAGCAGCCCCCATGAGTAAATTCGGATATTCATGGCGTGCTTTTTTCCGTTACGGGATTGTTCATGGCCTTGCGCACTTCGAGACACTGGGCGTTGAATGCCGCGCTGAACCGCACATCGTGGTCGCGCGGCCGGGCGAGATCGACAATCTGGTCGTGCCGGATGCGCCCCTGTTCCATGACCGCCACCCGGTCCCCCAGATAGATCGCCTCGGCGATGTCGTGGGTGACGAACAGCACGGTGGTCTTGCGCATATCGCACAGATGCAACAGATCATCCTGCAGTTCTTCGCGGGTGATGGCGTCGAGCGCGGCGAACGGCTCATCCATCAGCAGGACCAACGGCTCCGTGATCAGGGCGCGGGCGATGGCGACCCGGCTTTGCTGCCCGCCCGACAGCTCGAACGGATGGCGCGCCGTCAGCCCGTCGAGCCCCATCAGGGACAGAAGCTCAGACATCTTGTCCCGGTCGCCCGGCCGCACGGCGCGTTTCAGCGAGACCGGCAGCAGCACATTGTCCATGACCGTCAGCCAATCCAGCAGGGTCGGCGTCTGGAACACGAACCCGATTTGGGATTTCGGCGCGCGGACTTCCAGCCCCTGAATATGGACCGAGCCCTGCGTGGGCGGCAGCAGCCCGGCGGCGATTTTCAGCAGGGTCGTCTTGCCGCAGCCGCTGCGCCCGACCAGGCAATGGAACTCACCCTCGCCGATGGTCCAGTCGACCCGGTCGACCACATCGCCGCCGCCCTGATAGGCGAAGCTGGCCCCGTCGATGGCGACGAAGCTCATATGGCCGGAACTTTGAAAATCTGGTCTTGAAAACCATGGTCTTGCGGCACGTCTCGGCATCCCCTCAAAAAACACGGGGATCTGGATCAACGGCAATGGGAATACGGGTGTATCGTGCAACTTTCCTCATCCCTACGCCGGTATGATCCGGATCAGGTTCTAAGGGTCGTCGCGTTGGCGCATTTTGAAAGCGCGCCCGTCGACATCTCAGCTTCCTATCGAAGCTCCCCCGGGACCGTGCGGGGAGACTATGCCTCCGCCGGACAGCCCGTCAACCGGAACTTGTCGGAGCGGGCACCAGCCGACAGATCAGCTTGGCCAGGATTGGGCCGGTAATGATGACCACAAACAGCCGCACGGTCTGCAGTGCGAGCACGAACGAGATGTCGGCGTTGCTGCTGACCCCGATAATCGCTATGGCATCGAGCCCGCCGGGGGTTGTGGCCAGGAAGGCGGTCAGCGGGTCGGTGCCGATCAGCCATACCAGCATTACCGCCGACAGGCAGCACAGCAGGATCAGTGCGATGATGCCTGCCAGCATCGCCGGCATGGCGCGCAGGGCATAGCGCACTGTTTCCCGCGTAAAACGCAGCCCGACCCACAAGCCGACAACAGAGAACGCGCCGATAAGCAGCCACGGCGGAAGCGTGATGGTTATGAGTCCCGTGCCTTGCAACACAGCGGCGAAGACCAGGGGGACGAAAAAACCGCCGGACGGAATCGGCAACAACCGCGCGGCGAGCCCCCCGCCCGCCGCGACTGCAAGCGTCGCCGCAAACCCGGGTAACTGGTCGGTGAAGGCCTGCACGGCAGCGCCCGGCGCAGGCGCGGTCGCAATCACGCCGAACAGCAGCCGCGACACCAGCATCGCCGTTATCATCACCAGCGTCACCCGCAGAAACTGCATGAAGGCGACCAGGCGCGGATCGGCGCCGAATTCCTCGGACATCGCCACCATGCCGGTCGCAGCCCCTGGCGAGCATCCCCAGGCGGCGGTGGCGGCGGGCAGAATACGGGTGCGCGCGATCATCCAGCCGGCAAAGGTACTGAAGACGACGGTCGTCAGGACCACCAGCAAAATCGCCGCCCAGTCTTCGGTGATAGCGTGCAGAGCGGACGGGTCGAGAGCCCGCGCCACCAGGCAGCCGATAATTGCCTGGGCGCAGAGCAGGCAGGGCCGTGGTACATAAAGCCGCGCGCCCCGTACGGCGAACACCATGGCGGTCAGCATCGGCCCGATCAGAAAAGAGGCCGGGAAGCCGGCCTTGTTGAGGAGGAAGCCGACGCCCGCCGACGCCGCGACGAGCGCTATCCATACCCGGATAGTCTTGAACGATTCCATCCGGAGCACACCTTATCGAGAAAATCCATGGGATAGTAAGGGGGCGCCTATCAAGGCCTAATGTCCGCCCAGGGTCAAACTCAGACTCTACCCCGCCCTGGCGGGGACTTCCGTTCTTGGCGGTAACCAGCACATTTTTGGGCGGGACGCAGGCCGAACCGGCGCAGCTGTTTTACGATTTTTGCCTGGGCATCCGCTCGGAGCGGCGGCTGTGCGAGGAAGCCCATCTCAATCTGGCCTATCGCTGGTTCTGCCGCCTGGGGCTCGAGGCGATGGACCGGCGCACAAAAAGCCCCGGCCTTCTTCGCCTATGCCACCAACTATCTGATCGATGTGCAGGATGCGGTGATCGTCGATGTCGAGGCGAGCCGCGCCATCCGCCCCGCCGACTTTGTCAACAAAATCGGCACGAACCGGAAGTCAGCCGCGCCGAAATCTTAACCTGCCTCCCCCCGGAACCGGACATTCCCCGGGCGGATTTCCGAAGAATAACCGAGTAGGCCTGATGTTCGCCTCTGGATCAGACAAACCATTCCTCAGAACTTTACGGATATGCTGACAGCACCGAACTGTTCCGGAGCATCCTGTGTTTTGAACTCCCGGGTACGGAAAACCTGGGTGTAGGCGAATCGAACTCCCCGCACGATGACGGCAACCCCGGCCTGAAAATCCGCCACGAAATGATTCTTTTCGACGCTGTGACTATCCCTGAAGCTATTGCCATCGAGAAAGATGTTGCGTGCTACGGCGCGGGCCTCGGCGCCTGCGAAGACGTACCAGCTGAACATGTCCCGGGTGTCGAAATAATCGGAGCCAGGAAGGCTCGGCCTGATACGTGGCGGACCGTAGTCATTAGGCAGATCGTCACCGATGCGCAGTGTTAATCCCGTGGCGCCTTGCGTGAGCACATTCCCGATGCTTCCACCAATATGCGGGGTCACGTCGGCACCCAAGCCGCCGAACCCGAATGTTTTCCATAGTGCTCGCCAGCTGCGTTCGAAATTGATCTGGATGGTAGGTTCATTGCCGAGTTGATTGGACCAACCCTGCGGGCGTTGAAAGCCAAACCATTTATGCCAGGACTTCTGCACATCCTCGGCATAGGAGGCCGGACCGACGACGCCAATTCCAATATCGAGATTGTCGAGAAAGCGAGGACTGACTGAAGTCAGACCAATGGAGAAATTTAGCCAGCCGGCATAGGGACGATCATCTGTAATGCGGGTTCGCGATGAGATATCGCTTGGCGTGAAGATGCTCTGGCTTAGGGCATACACAGCCCGTGTACTCCGACTTGCATCGAAGGGCGGGGCGAGCTCGGCAAGCTGCTTTGCCCAGTCCGGCACATGATTTTCCGGCCCCATGTACGCGATGCGCATCCCATGAGTGAACTGCCTGTCTGAGTTGGCAAAGCTATCGTTTTCGAACTGAGCGGTGATAACGCCGGCATCCCCGTGATCCGCTCGCACACCGACAGCTTGTATACAGGCCAACACAAGTAAGGCCATCAACAGTGCGCATTGTCGGCGCATCGTACTCCGGACAGAGATTTTTCTTCCTATCGAAATCGACATTTTCTCAGATCATTTCCTCTTCGTTCCATGCTGGATCATCGCATATTTCACGTGTTCGGAGAGGGAAGAATGCGTACGGCCTGATCTCTCTTGTAGATGCTGTGGACGGCCCCCACCACCGGCATCAATCATCACCGGATTCAAGCAATCACGCAGCTATCATCAGAGCAACCGACTTTATTAACAAAAGCGGGTAAACTCAGTCTCTGCACCGGACAACCCCGCCTCTGAAGGCGGCTGACCGGTCTTCAGCCGGCCCAGGCGAACTCGGTGAAATGGGCGTTGTTGGCGCCGCTGTCGTCGTCCCAATCCAGGCCGAAGGCGTGCAGGTGGCTGCTTGTGGCGTGCGCCAGCGCGAGGCGCGAGCCCGCCGGGTGGGGCGCGTTGTCGAGATAAAGCGGCTCCTTTGAATCGGGGGTTCCCAGCGCGCCCTCGGCCCCCTGTTCGACCATCCCCGGTACGCTGAGCGAGCGCGTGAAGCCGCTTTGTTCATAGGCGATGGGGTGGAACTCGATGCCCGCGAACTCGCTGGTCAAGAGCTCGAGCCGGGCCGCCGGGCCGCCCACCTTGCCCGTCGCGATCCGGCTCAGCGCGTCCCGCTGGCCGGCATCGGCGCGGTCATCGATGATCACGCCCACCGTCCAGCCGCCCTCGGCCATGGGACCCGGGGTGCGGATCACCGTCACGAAGCTGAGACCGTCGAGCGTGATATCGTCGAAATGCCCGTCTCTTATGTGATAAATGCCCGCGACAATGCATTCGCCATGGGTCGGCTGAGCCTTCATCTGGGTGATGATGCAGGGGCACAGATAGTCGCAATTGCAGGTCTCGAACCAGTCGCCCTCGATACGCCATTCCGCCATGATCCTCTCCCTCCGGTTGGGTGGTTGGAT